>CAZKHA010000010.1:0-7628 GCA_964552325.1 uncultured Bacteroidales bacterium | reverse complement strand
CATGTTGTTTAAGGTTGTTTAAAAGAACAACACATTGGATAAGTTTACACAGTTCGCTTCATTTTGTATATCTTTGTTGCACAATAATTAAATTAAACACCATGAAACGACTCATTGTATTGTTTTTTGCAATTGCTATTAGCATGCTGGCATTTAGCCAAGCGGCCTTTGATCCCGCAAAACCAGTACCTGCCGACCAAGGCGTAACAATTGGTAAGCTTAGCAACGGACTCACATATTACATCCGAAAGAACGAGCTTCCAAAAGAACGAGCTGAGTTTTACCTTGTTGTGGATGCGGGCGCTATTCTTGAAGATGCTGATCAAAATGGATTAGCCCATTTTTGCGAGCATATGGCCTTTAATGGAACCAAAAATTTTCACAAAAAGCAAATAATCAACTATTTGCAATCAATTGGAATGAAATTTGGTCCAGAGATTAACGCATTTACCAGCCATGATGTTACGGCATATATGCTTCAAAAAGTTCCCGTAGCCGATCCAGCCCACATCGACACATCACTCATGATTCTATATGATTGGGCGGGCAATATTCTGTTCGAAAAAGAAGAAATAGATGCCGAACGTGGCGTAATTCACGAAGAATGGCGTACCGGACGAGGCGCTATGGAACGCATGAACAAACGCAGCGATAAAAAGCTGTACTATAATTCAAAATATGCCACACATGATGTAATTGGTGATATAGCCATCATTGATAATTTTAAGTACGAAACCCTAACAAGCTTCTATAATCATTGGTATCGTCCCGATTTACAAGCAATTATTGCTGTTGGTGATTTTGATCCCAAACTTATTCAGCAAAAAATAGAAAAATTGTTTTCAACACTTCCTGCCGATAAAATGAAGCGCCCACGGACTATTTCCGAAATTCCTGATCATGAGCAAACCCTGGTTTCGATCGAAAAAGATAAAGAAGCTCAGTACACCATTGTTCAAATGGCGTATAAACATGCTCCTGCCGAAGAAAAAAACATGGGTTATTACAGGCAAGGGCTTGTTCATGGGCTGTACAATCAAATGATGAATGCGCGCTTGAATGAATTAGTTCAATCAGCCACTCCTCCTTTCGTTTATGGCTATACGTTTTACGCTTCGCTGGTGCGGTCAAAAGACGCTTTCCGTTCTTTTGCCGTTGCTAAAAGTGGCGAAGAACTTGTAACGCTTAAAGCCTTGGCTACTGAAAACGAACGTGTAAAACGATTTGGTTTTACGGCTACCGAGTTCGAGCGTGCGAAAATAGAAATGTTTAAATCGATCGAAAACCAGTACAATGAACGCAACAAACAGCGCTCCGACCAATATGTGTGGGAGTACTTTAGCAATTTCCTCGAAAAAGAACCCATTCCTGGAGCCGAAAACAGCTTCCTTTTGGCTAGCCAAATTTTGCCAGGCATTCAGCTTAACGAGTTAAATGCATTGCCATCCAAATGGATAACCGACAAAAATAGGGTTATCATCATCCAAGGACCTGATAAAGAAGGCTTGGTTTATCCTACTGAAGAGCAAGTATTGGGATTGTTGGCAAGTGTCGAAAAAGAAAAGTTGGAGCCGTATGTTGATAAGGTTTCTAATAAACCATTGATGGCCAAAGATCCTAAGCCTAGCAAAGTTGTTAAGGAAAGCAAAATTGAAAGTGTTGGTGTGGTAGAATGGGTTTTGGCAAATGGAGTTAAGGTTGTTTTAAAACCTACCGATTTTAAAGATGACGAAATCCTGATGACGGCATATAGTAAGGGCGGAAGCTCCTTGTATCCAGTTAGCCAGAACCTTTCGGCAAATTTTGCCACCTCCGTAATTGGCGAGAGCGGTTTGAGCGAATTCGATAATATTGAGTTGCAAAAGGCATTGAGTGGAAAGATGGTTCAAGTCAGCCCTTTTATTCGCGAACTCCAAGAAGGCTTTTCTGGGAGCTCCTCAAAAGCCGATCTCGAAACCTTACTGCAGCTCACTTATTTATCATTTACGGCCCCACGAGCCGACGATAAAACATTTGGCTCTTTTATAAACCGGATGAAAGGCTTCCTCGAAAACAGCAGCCTTAACCCTGAGAATGCTTTTAACGATACCATTACTGTTACGATGGCTAACTACAGTCCATATCGTAAGCCATTGAATGTTCAGCGATTAGCAGAAGCGGATTTGCGAGTCATGGATGCCATTTATAAGGAACGATTTATTGATGCCAATAACTTTACCTTCTTTTTCGTGGGCAGCCTCGACCTTGTTGCTTTGAAGCCTCTTGTTGAGAAATATCTGGGCGGACTGCCAAGTATTAAGCGTGATGAAACATGGAAAGACGTAAACATTAAAGCTCCAAAAGGAATCGTAAAGAAAACCGTTGTTAAAGACATGGAGGATGCAAAAGCCACCGTGTATATCGCTTTGTCGGGTAATTACACTTACGACCCTATGGATCGGATTGCCTTATCGGCCATAAACGATATTTTGAGTTTTAGGTATGTCGAAACAATTCGTGAGGAGGAAAGTGGCACTTATGGTGCAAGTGTTTACACTTCGCAAAGTAAATACCCAAACCCTTCGTACCAACTCAATATACGTTTTGATTGCGACCCGCTAAATGCTGAAAAGCTTTCGGGGATTGTATTAGCCGAAATCGAGAAGCTAAGGACACAAGGCCCTGATGAAAAACAGCTTAACAACTTTATTGAAAACAAAGCCAAAACAAGGGCCGAGGGCCTAAAGGAGAACAGCTTCTGGAATAACGCCTTGCCAGCAAAAGACTTTGACGCCGAATCGTATGAAAGCATATTAACCTACGATACCATGCTGAAGAACTTAAGCCTTGCCAAGATTAAGGAATGTGCACAAAAGTATTACGATGGAAGCAATATTGTACAAGTAACCCTTATGCCTTCCGATATGACTAAATCAGTCAATAATCCCAATATGAAGAATTGATTATCAAGAAATAACACTGAAAGGCCACCTTCTTTGGGGTGGCTTTTTTATTTGGAGGAATCTTTTCTGTAAACCTGCACAACATTTGTTTGTGTTCAATAATAGCAGTAGGTTTGCAGTTGTTAAAATACTGTTTACCCTATGAAAGCTCCCTCACCTAAACTTGTAAGCCTAAGTCTTATGATACTTACTATAGGTGCGGTATTGCTAATTTGGATTTTTGATAAGAAGATAATTGACAACGAATACGTTGCCACCAAAATTGTACGTGATGCTGGAATTCAAAGCTCACCTGTTGAAAAGCTTAAGCATGTTGGCCACCAAGATATTAAGTGGGTTGAGTCCTCTAGCCTGTTTGTGAACCCTAATAAGCAAAATTTTGAAGGTAGCTACAAGACCTTTTTTCAAAATGGGCAAATTAAATGGGTTGTTCCCTTTGTTGATGGAAAAGCTGATGGAACGGTGTTGGTGTTTGGACGCAAAGGCAAGAAGCGTTGGGAGCAGGCTTATAAGCAAGGCAAACCCCATGGTTTTTGGATAAAGTATGATCCATTGGGTTCGTTGCAATTGAAGGGTAAGTTTTACAATGGCCGCAAAGATAGTGTATGGTCATTGTATTATCCAGATGGATCGGTGCGGTATCGCATCGAATTCGATCATGGAAAGGTGTTACATGAACAGTATTTTCAAAATGGGAAAGCAAAATAGCATTTTGACACACTATAGGGTGTTATGCCTTGCACTTTTCAACCTCTCAATTCTTGTGATTATAATGCGATGGGTTGGTGTTTAATTAAACCTCAGTGCCATAAATTTGTGGCTGTGTTCAAAAATTTTGGAATAAAAATAACATAACATTCTTAAAAACAGATATTTAGTTAATAAAGAAACGTCCCAAAAAAACGATTGGGCCTCGTCATCCCGACGGCGCCCAACCTTCATCACTAACCAAAAATTATGAGTTTTTAACCAAAACTGCTGGTTCGTTAGATACAAAAACCTTACCAAACTTTTGCTCTTTCGGCAATTGGTATAAAAAGTTTTTCGTTTTCACCAATATTAAAGGCTCTATAGAACTCATCAATATTGAACAAAGCTCTGTTAACCCTTGCTTTTGCTGGGGAATGCACATCTTCTTTAAGCATACGGGCAAGGGATTTATCTCTAATATTTTCTTTCCAGATGTTGGCATACGACAAAAAGAACCGTTGTTCTGGGGTAAAACCGTCAATTTGTCCCATATCTGACTTGCTTTCTTTGCATGATTTGTGGAAGGCATGTAACGAAATTTGTAATCCGCCGTTATCTGCAATGTTTTCACCTAAGGTCATTTCGCCATTAACTCCCAATGAATCAAGCATTTTGTACGAGTCGTATTGATATACGAGCACCTTGGTCTTGCTGTTGAATTTTTCGGCATCTTCAGGTGCCCACCAATCTGCCAAATTGCCGTTTTTGTCATACTTGCGCCCTTGATCATCAAAACCATGGGTCATTTCGTGGCCAATAACAACACCTATGGCGCCATAATTAACGGCATCATCGGCATCGAGGTAGAAAAATGGCGGCTGAAGAATGCCAGCCGGAAACATTATCTCGTTTTGGGTTGGGTTATAACCTGCATTAACCGTCTGTGGGGTCATACCCCATTCTTCCTTGTCAACCGGTTTTCCAATTTTGGCCAAATCGCGTTTAAACTCAAAGTTGTTGGCACTCCAAATGTTTTGCAAATAGGATGAAGAGCTTACATCAAGACCCGAATAATCAACCCATTTGTCAGGATATCCGATTTTTACGCGCATGGCATCAAGCTTTTCAAGGGCTAATTGTTTGGTTGTACCACTCATCCAATCGAGTTTTTTGATGCGATGTCCAAGCGATATACGCAAATTCTCGACTAATTGTAGCATGCGTTCTTTGGCCTGGGGAGGGAAGAACTTTTCAACATAAAGTTTGCCAATGGCTTCACCTAAACCGCCACTGGTGGCATTAAGAACGCGCTTCCAACGGGGTTGCATCACTTTTTGTCCAGATAAGAAGGCATTGTTAAAATCAAAGTTTTGTTTTACAAAAGCTGAACTTAAATAGGGTGCCGAATTATCAATGATATTCCATTTAAGGTATAGTTTCCAATCGTTTACAGGAACTTCCGAAAGCATCTGCGAAAGGTTTTGGATGAATCCGGGCATTCGTACATTAATTTCTGAAGGCGGTGTCATGCCAATTGCTGCGAAATAAGCTTGCCAATCGAAATTTGGGGTGCTTGAAACCAATTGGCTGAAAGGCATTTTGTTATACGTGCGATTAGGGTCGCGCCTATCTACCATGTTAAGGGATTTTTCAGCCAATCGCTTTTCGATCGTAAATACTAATTCGGCTTGTTTAGCTGATTCCTCAGGAGTTTCACCGCTTAGTTCAAGCATTTTGGCAATATGTTTCACATATTCGGTGCGAATTTCTTGCATGGAGGGATCTTGGTCCAAGTAGTAATCAACTTCTGGTAAGCCTAATCCTCCTTGGTACAAGTTTGCAATCACCATATCGCTGTTTTTAGGATCGGCCGAGCTGAAAAGGTAAAACATCGGATAAACGCCTTTGGTTTGAAGAGCACCAACCATCGATACGATGCCTTTTAAATCTTTGATGCTTTCAATACGTTTAAAATCAGCTTGTAAGGGCTTGGTTCCGAGTTTTTCTATCGTTGTGGTATCCATACCCGACAGATAAAAATCCCCAATTTTTTGGGAAATTGAACCTTTTGGTGCTTTTGTTTTGGAGGCTTCTACCACCAAGTCTTGCAGGTTTTTGCGGTTTTCTTCATACAATACGGTAAAGGCGCCATAACTCGTATATTGATCGGGGATTGGGTTTTTTTGTAGCCAACCGCCATTGGCATAACTGAAAAAATCGTTTCCGGGTTTTACAGTTAAGTCCATGTAAGCCACATCAATGGCTTTTTTTTGCTTATCGACCGGTGGGTCGCCAGCCAACAGATTGCCAACTAAAAGGCAGCTAATTGTAAGCAATGAGAAAGTAATTTTTGTGTTCATAGTATAGGATTGTTAGTGTGCGACCTGTTCTCACAAATCAGGCCAATCTGCTTTTTTGGGTTTGCGTATTGGTCCTTAAGGGTTTAGTTCAAGCAGAAAAGTCGGTGTGTATCATTCCGTACAATTTTGTATCAAAAGCGAACACCTGGGCCAAAATCACAAACATCTCTGTTAAATAACATTAATACAGTGTATTATTTGCTAAGCCTTCCTTTTTTAAGCCCTTAGCCAAAGCTTGCGCAACAAGTTCCTTGCCTGCAAGATTGTAATGCTCGGTAGGCCAATTCCGGTCAACAAAACAAGAATCAGGAACAACATAAAGGTTGTTGATCACCAAAGCGCCTTTTTGAGTGTATCTGTCAATTAAAAGCTGGCAATTGTCTTCCATCATATTGGTAAGCATGGGGCCAACTAGGTCATTGGCTTGCTGCATGTTTTCAGAAAGTAGGTTAAAAACGACTTTAATATTCCGCTTTCGAGCAATTTCAACCAATCTGTCAAGATCGTTAATTCGCTCATTGTTTATTGTGTCAAGTGTAAATGCGAAGTTCTTGATATAATGGCAGGCTAAAGGAATGGTTGTGTCATTCAACAATGCATTGCTGGCTTTAAAAGCGCCCCAGGCCATTGCAGAATCCCAAGCTATTACATTATTATAGGATAGGCCAGGCACTTCAAAGGTTTCGTTTCTCCAAGCATCCCTAATTTGCTGTTGACGGTATGCGTTTGTCTGATTATCGTAATCGCGCAACGAAACCCTAAACTTGTTTACGACCGGAAGGCAAGGCTCGAGCATGAGGCTGGTTTTAGCAAGATAATTTTCAAAATCAGCATAACGCCATGCAGCACCAAACGAACGGTAGTTCATTGTAATTATAACAAATTTTAGATGCATGGATTTTGGAAGATTGTCCATTAAGGCCTTATACGTGCCTGCATGTAGCCCCGCATTATCAACAGTGGCAAGTTTTGTATCCGTAAGCATACCATCCAAAATCTCGCTAATTCGATGCTTTACGGTATCACCCTCTGGCACATGGAAATTAGAAGATTCGCCGAAGTAGATGGCGTCTGCATCTGCCGGGACGTTCCAAAGGTTTTCTAATACATCGGCATGCTTGCTAATGTCTTTTGGCCAAAAAGTTATTTTATATACTTGGTTTACAAGTAGTAAGAGCAAAAAGAGGCTTATAAGTTTTATCGAGATTTTGAGGTAGATATTCATTTGAGTTGACTAAAAACTAAAGTTAAGCGATGAATGTTATAAAACTATGTAGAGCAACAATGCATCGTTCAGGTAATTGTGAATTTGGAGATGTTTTAGGTTGATATCGACTAATATTTACGTGAAATTTTCAAGCAGCTAAACTAATCAATTGGGCTAATATGATAAACTTTGATGTGGTTTTTTCTGAATGTTTGTATGGTCTTTGCTTAGCTGGAAATCTTCCGCCGCAAACATGAATTGTGGTAAAGATCGGACGCAGTTTAGCTAATTGACGGGCTACCAATGTGTTTTTATAGAAGTTTTGTAGGAGGCAGTACCGAAGGGCATGGAGGACGAAGACATGGTACGCGGAATCTTTGCAGGGAGGGATCAGAGGTGAGAAGGCGAGAGGGGGAGAAGACGAGGGGG
>CAZKHA010000009.1:14257-43238 GCA_964552325.1 uncultured Bacteroidales bacterium | reverse complement strand
ATACCTTCATGAAAGTTATAAATACCATTAAATCTGGTAATTATAAAGAAGAAGGAAAGTTTATTCAATGGGCAATGCGCATTGCTCACAACCTTACTATTGATTACTTCCGCAAATCGAAACGATTTCCAACAGTTGAAAATGGGGGCGAGTACGATATTTTTGAAACCCTCAACATGATGGATCGCTCGGTTGAACAACGCCTGGTGTTTGACCAGGTGCTTAAAGATGTACGCCGCTTAGTTGATTACTTACCTCCCGAACAACGCCAAGTTGTGCTTATGAGGCATTATGAAGATCTGAGCTTTAAGGAAATAGCTGATCAAACCGACGTAAGCATCAATACAGCCTTAGGCAGGATGCGTTACGCTTTGATAAACCTCCGAAAGCTTATTAAGGATAAAGATGTAATATTAACTTATTAATATTCATTGTGTTTTAAAACACCCGCCGGGATTCTTGCGTAAAGTTCCCGGTTTTTTTATGGGATACTATACTAAGGCATTTGGGGCTGCGTTATATTGCAACAAGTATAACCAAAACCCTCTGCATGAAGAAATCTTATACACTCACAAATGATCAAAATCGCTTATTAAGTTCAAGTATCACAGCATTTCCCTCCAAAAAATCAATTGCCTTTATCATGGCGTACTCACGCTCGTTAATGGTTATTAAAACCCAAGTGGTTGGAGATGTGTACTTAAACATGAATTAAATAGCTTAGCAGACTCTTAACTGCTAAAACGATGTAACCGATCATGAGGCTGCCAAATACGGCAGCCTTTTTATTTTCATCGAGATCAATGGCAGCGCTCATACTTATGATCACATTTAGGAGAGCCCTTCAGAGGTAAACCATTCGTTTTTAGTTCAACAACCCTAGTTCAATTACAAATCCTATCGGGCAAATGGAATTAGCCTAATCGTCCACGGTTATAGTTGTACCCAAATGATTTTGGCCGTTTCAATCACTAACAACCTAAAACTGGCCGAAACCAACAGCAGTAGCACAAAAAAGGCTATCCGTTACATTGGATAGCCTTTCTAAAAAAACGTTTAGGGCGAAATTAGTTCAACATAACCGGCATAACCAACATAAGCATATTTTCGTTAACATTCTCTGGATCAACCTGTGTGATAAGACCAGCACGGTTAGGAGCTGACATTTCAATCATGATATTCTCGGTATCGGCATTGTTGAGCATCTCGAGCAAGAACTTTGAATTAAAGCCAATTTCCATATCATCGCCATCGTAGGTACAGGTAAGCACTTCGGCTCCTTCGTTCGAATAATCCACGTCTTCGGCTGTAAGGGTAAGCATTTGGCCTATCATTTTGAACCTGATTTGGTGAGTGGATTGGTTGCCATAAATAGCCACACGCTTAATGGCAGCAATAAGTGGAGCCTTGGCAATTGTAAGTACGTTGGGATTATCGCGGGGGATAACAGCATCATAATTTGGATACTTACCTTCGATAAGCCTACAAACCATAACCAAATTGTTAAACGAAAAACGTGCATTTGTCACGTTATAGTCAATGCGAACATCGCTATCATCATTTGACAGGTTTGATTTTAATTGATTAAGGGGTTTTTTAGGCATGATAAACGACAGCGACTCTTCGGAGGCTGCATCAGCCCTTCTATAACGTACCAGTTTATGAGCATCGGTGGCTACAAAGGTGGCATCTTCGGGCGAAAGTTGAAAAAAGACACCCGACATCACAGGCCTAAGTTCGTCATTACCAGCAGCAAAAATAGTTTTGGTGATAGCACTATATAAAACCTCTGACTTAAGCGAGAGGGTCATGGGATCGTCGAGCAAGGGCGTTTGGGGATACTCTTCGCCATGGTGGCCAGCCAATTTGAATTTTCCTGATTCAGAAGAGATTTCAACTGTTGACAAGTCTTCATTAATAATAAATGTAAGAGGAATGTCATGATAGGTTTTGAGTGTGTCAAGCAGGATTTTTGCAGGGATAGTTATCATACCAGCATCTTCCAGCATCTCTGGTGTAACCGAAACACTCATTGTGGTCTCCAAATCAGAGGCTGTTATAATAAGGTCGTCGCCTACTGCTTTAAAAAGGAAATCATCCAGAATGGGTAAGGTGTTGTTTGAATTGAGCACACCGCTAATAGCCTGCAAACTCTTTAACAAGGTGGTACTTGAAACAATAAATCTCATGGTGTATTTATTTCGTAAAAATTATGAGTAATTCATTTAAATTCAGCATTGTGCACTTAAAAACCAAGTTTTTGGACCCAAAAATGCCTATGCAAACGAAAGAGCAAATTTATACAAATATTCGTTACCCATAACACACTTGCCTATGCGCCAAGAAATTTTTTTTCACCTATCACTAAATCAATAACAAATAGTAAATAATTATTTTACAAGCATTTATGTAAACAGCCCCGTGTATCGCAAATCCATCTTAATGCAATGCTTAGCTACAAGTCAAAGTATTAGTAGAATTTGATAGAGCCGGGAGGTTATGGATAACTTCATCGCTATCTCACAACCATGGATTAGCCTTACCTTTGCCGCTAAAATGGACAAGTATGAATCTTCTGCTAGCCGAAAGCCTTACCCGAGCCCTTGGCGAAAAACTTCTTTTTGAAAACCTGACCTTTGGCATTGACCAAGGTCAAAAGCTCGCCTTGGTGGCACGTAATGGAACAGGCAAAACAACCTTGTTGAACATCTTGGCAGGAAAAGATGAACCGGATGAAGGCAATGTGGTTTACCGCTCTGGCATTGGCGTTCAGTATCTATCTCAAAATCCTGTTTTTCCGAATGGTAGCACAGCAATTGAAGTATTGTTCGATACCCAAAATCCGGTAGCAATAGCTGTTAAGGAGTACGAAAAATTGATGGCCGACGCAAATGCCCATCAAACCACTCCAGATGCCAAAAAACTTGAAGAAGTAACCCATGCCATGGATATGTTAAATGCTTGGGATTTTGAAGCAAAGGCCAAAGAAATAATGGGAAAGCTAGGCTTGACCGATTTAAACCAATCAATAGAAACCATGTCGGGTGGCCAACGAAAAAAACTGGCCCTTGCACAAGTTTTGATACACGATTCTGATCTTCTGATACTTGATGAGCCAACGAACCACCTTGACATCACCATGATCGAATGGCTGGAAGGCTATTTATCGCGGTCAAAGCTGAGCTTATTGCTTGTAAGCCACGACCGCTATTTTATTGATGCCGTTTGCAACGAAATTGTGGAGCTTGATGGCTTGCGGTTATTCAGATATAAAGGCAATTATGCCAATTTTTTAGAGACCAAGCACGAACGCCAGCTAGCAGAGAAAGCCGAATTGGATAAAGCCCGCAACACCTACACACGTGAGTTGGAATGGATGCGGCGCATGCCACAGGCACGGGGCACCAAGCAAAAAGCCCGTATCGATTCGTTTTATCAACTCGAAGAGAAGGTTTCGGGCAAGGTTGAGCAAACCCCACAAGCTTTTGCTGTTGCAGCACAACGCATGGGAAACAAAATATTGGAACTCAACTATGTTAGTAAAAGCTTTGGCGAGCTGCGCATTATGCGCGACTTTCATTATATTTTCAGGAGAGGCGAAAAAATAGGTATCATTGGCAAAAACGGGACCGGCAAATCAACGTTTATGAACCTGATAATGGGAAAAATACGGCCCGACCAAGGCAGTATTGTGAAGGGTGAGACAATAGTTTTTGGCCATTTCGAACAAGATGGCCTCATTCCGGATACCGATAAACGTGTACTAGAGATAGTTAAAAGTGTGGCCGAAGAGATAAAAACCAAAACAGGAAGCATGGGCGCCGCACAATTCTTATACTATTTTGGGTTTAGTTATGCTGATCAACATAGCTATTTCTCAAGGCTAAGTGGTGGCGAAAAACGCAAATTATATCTTCTCCTCACGCTCCTTAAAAACCCAAACTTCTTAATTCTCGACGAGCCTACCAACGACCTTGACATCTTTACACTTAATCAATTAGAAGAATTTCTTGTTGAATTTCCGGGATGTTTGTTAGTGGTATCGCACGACCGCTATTTTATGGATCGAGTAACTGACCATATGCTTGTTTTTGAAGGTGATGGAGTTATTAAAGACTTTCCGGGCAATTATTCTGATTACCTCATTTGGAAACAGGCTAACCAGCCCAAAAAAGAAACCAACGAAGCATCTAAACCCGCCAAAGAGAAAAAAAATCAGTCAAATAACAAAGCCAGTTACAAACAAAAAGTAGAATACACCCAACTTGAAACCGAGATTGCCCAGCATGAAGATGAAAAGCAAGAGCTAGAAACCTTGATGAATACAGGTAATGGGACGCACGAACAACTAGGTTCGTGGGCAAAACGCTACCAAGAGCTTGTAAATATGATTGATACAAAAACCGAGCGATGGATGGAACTCGATGAATTAATGTAAGCCTGATTCAGCTAATAAACCATAACACTCAGGGCGGCGCGAACCAAAAAGATGATTTCGTGCGGTAATGTTTTTGTTACGGGCAAGATCTATATCAATAGTTTCAAAACCTATTTCCACAGCATCTGGCGACGCGCTTTTTAAAACGCTGCCGTTTGGTGAAGCTATAATGCTCTTTCCAGTAAAGGTGATGGTGCCTTCGGTGCCTATCCTATTGGCTGTTACCACAAACACACGGTTACACAAGGCATGCACTGGTACGGCTTGCTGGCAGTAGGGCAATACCAAATTTGAGGGATGGCATAGGATGTCAGCACCCTTTAAAGCCAAAATTCGCCATGCTTCCGGAAATACCCAATCAAAACAAACCAACATCCCAATTTTGACATCGCCCATGTCAAAAACAGGAAATCCAAGGTTGCCCGAAACAAAATAATTAGGCTCATCCAAAAACAAATGCACCTTTCTGTACAATCCTTTAACCCCTTCAGGACCAAGAAACACAGCCGAATTATAAAGCACATCTGCCGCTCGTTCACAAAACCCTGTAACAATATGCAGATTCTTCGATTGGCATATCCCTACCAATGCTTCAAGAAACCTGCTATTGGCAATTTCTTCGGCACAAGCATATGCTTGCTGATTGTTCACAAAATTATACCCAGAATTTGCCAACTCAGGCAACACTAATAAATTAACACCATGAAGATTGTCTGTTAGCTTAAGCAATTGATCAGCGTTAGCCTTGGCATCGCCCAAAACGGGTTCAAATTGCAGGTATCCAATGGTAAGTTCCATAATTATTGTTTAATGGTTCACTCCCTTATTATTTCAAAATCGCCATTGGTATGAATCCGGATGATGGTAGAAGGCGAGGTATTGCTTAAATTATCCCGTTCAAAATTCACAACATAACCAACTCCCTTTTTTATCACATCGTCAACTTCATAATAATGTGAAGGCGAGGCCTTTCCTGAAATATTTGCAGAGGTGGATACAATCGGTTTTTGGTACTGACGAAGCAATTCGGTGCAAAACGGATGATTCGGGATACGTATTGCAATGGTTTTTGATGCAGGAACCAAATTTTTGGGAAGGTTTACAGCTTCGGGGTAAATGATCGTAAGCGGGCGTTTATAACGTTCCAATAGATCGGCAGTAGTTGAAGGCACATGCCTCACATACTTTTTCAACATTTCAGCATCAGCCACCAAAATTATCAAGCTTTTGGATTCAGCACGTTGCTTCAGCATGTAAATATCTTCAATAGCCTTGCTATTGGTGGCATCGCACCCAATTCCCCATATCGTATCGGTGGGATACAGGATGAGACCACCCCTTTTTAGCACTGTCAATGCATTTTTAATATCATCAGCTAATATGTTCTCAACATTATCCATAAATTTAGGGCAAAGTGTTTAACAATTGTTGGGTTTGTATGCTTGTGGCGCAAGCAAAATGCTTTTTAGGGCATGAATTATAACCGTGCAAGCCACAGGGACGGCAATCGAATTTTTGGCTGGTTTCAACTACCACTGAATGCGATGAAAGCGGGCCAAAACCAAAGGTAGTAACTGTTGAGCAGAATACGGCGCAAACCGGGGCATTTACGCTTGATGCAATGTGCAAAGGGGCAGAATCGTTAACATAATTCATTTGTGCATCGCGCATCAGGGCTGCAGAATCTAAAAAACTAAGCTTTCCGGCTAGATTAAGACAAGACTCCGACTTACTTTCGGCAATAATGCGATTGCAAAGCTCAACATCATTCTTGCTTCCCATAAAATACACCATTAGGTCGTTAGGAATTACTTTTACAAAATCAACCCATTTATAGTCAGGATATTGCTTTGTAAACCACAAGGATGCTGGCGCAATACAAATATATTTCTTGGTCTTATAGTGTGAAGTTCGTGCAAAATGGGCTTGGGTTGGATACAATCGCATGGCAACTTCCGGTTTAGGGCTTAAAAACCCGATTAACCGCAAATTCCGTTCGGTCTCGTGCAAGTCACCATTTATTATGCTATGTACATAGCGCTTTGAGAATAAAATAGATAAAGGATTTTTTGTAAAACCGGTCGTAACTTTTGCGGAGGAAAAAGCTGTTAAAAATCCGCTGCTCGCAAATCGCTGGCAATTAACAACAAGCTCATACCTCGTTTTTCTGATTGCTTTTAACAGCGACCACAAATGCTGATATTTCTCTTTCGATTTATCCCAAATCAAAACTTGGTTGATAAAAGGATGCTGTTCAAAAACCCCTTCGATGCCTTTTTTTAATAGAAAATCGATACGTGCTTCTGGATACAGCACATGCAATTCTTCTACGAGCGGTGTAGCAAGAATCACATCGCCTATAGATGCCGTTTGAATTATAAGTATTTTATTGGTTTTCAATTGAATAAAACTTAAACTGATACATCAAATGTTCGTAAGGCATCGTTTAGCGAAGTCTTTAAATCAGTGCTGGGTTTCCGTTGACCAATTATGAGTGCACATGCCACATTATACACACCAGCCTCAAATTGCTTTGGGTAAGTTCCAGGGATAACAACACTACGCTCAGGGATATAGCCTTGATAATACTTCGGTTCAGAACCTGAAACATCAATAATTTTTGTAGAAGCTGTTAAAACAACATTAGCACCCAAAACAGCTTCACGTCCAACACGAACTCCCTCAACCACAATACACCTAGAGCCAATAAAACAGCCGTCTTCAATAATCACAGGGCTGGCTTGTACAGGTTCTAAAACACCGCCAATACCTACTCCTCCGCTTAAATGCACGTTTTTGCCAATTTGGGCACAAGAACCAACGGTGGCCCAGGTGTCCACCATACTTCCAGTATCAACATAGGCACCGATATTTACGTACGAGGGCATTAAAATTACCCCAGGTGCTAAATACGCTCCTTTGCGTGCAACGGCATGAGGCACAACCCTAACACCCTGCTTGGCATAGTTGGTTTTTAAGGGTATTTTGTCATGAAACTCTAACGGCCCAGCTTCGGTGGTAATCATTCCACAAATAGGAAAATAGAGAAGTACAGCTTTCTTCACCCATTCATTTATTACCCATTCGTTATCAATATGTTGTGCTACCCGTAACTGGCCTTCATCAAGCAATTGTATCACCCTATTAATGGCGTCAATAATTTCTGCTTCGGTTAGCAGCGCTCTGTTTTCCCATGCCTTTTCAATACTTACCCTTAGGTTTTCCATTTGTATTGTTATTAAACTACAAAGTTACGAAGCTGGTCGGAATTTAATCCATCCAAAAACAAAATCCTCCGAAATTCTATCATATGCTTGGTTTTCGTAATTTTGCAAAAATTTTTTATGGGACGAGTACTCGCAATTGATTATGGCCAGAAACGTGTAGGTTTAGCTGTAACGGATGAAAACCGGATAATAGCCAACCAACTTGACACCGTTCATGTTAGTGAAATTTTCGGCTATCTTCACCAGTATGTAAGCCGTGAAAAGGTTGACATTATAGTTGTTGGGCTACCTCGCCAAATGAATTACACCTTATCTGACGCCGGTCGTTTTACGGAGCCTTTTGTTAAGAAACTCAAAAAAGAGTTTCCCAACTTATTGATTGAACGTGCTGATGAGCGCTTTACCTCTAAATTGGCTTCAAGGACCATATTAGAAGCGGGTTTAAAAAAGAAGGATCGACAAGATAAGGCACTTGTTGACCGTGTAAGCGCAACCATCCTGCTACAATCGTGGATGGAGGCACAGACCTATAAACATTGAAATTTTGCAAAATATGATATATCCAGTAGTTGCATATGGCCACCCTGTGCTTCGTAAAGTTGCCGAGCCCATTGGCCCCGATCATCCGAACCTCGAAGAGTTCCTTAAAAACCTTTGGGAAACCATGTATGCCACCGATGGCATTGGATTGGCAGCGCCTCAAGTGAACCGTTCTATCCGGATTTTTGTGCTCGATGCCAATATTTTAGCCGAAAAATTTCCTGAGGGCAAAGACTTTAAAAAAACCTTTATCAACTCAGAAATCATTCAAGAAGAAGGCGAAGAATGGGCCTATAACGAAGGTTGCCTGAGTGTACCTGATATTCATGAAGATGTGATGCGCAAACCCAGGTTGCTAATTCGCTACCACGATGAACAATTTGTTCAACACGAAGAATGGTACGAAGGCATTATAGCACGCATCATTCAGCATGAACACGATCATCTCGAAGGAAAAGTATTTACTGACCATTTAAGCAATATCCGCAAAATGCTGCTAAAACGTAAGCTTAGCGATATTTCAAAAGGCTATGTAAAAGTTGACTATAAAATGATATTTCCACTTGCAAAAAAAGGAAGATAACATAACACCCTATATAACATGAAATTAAATAACAGACTATACTTTCTGGCTATTATCGCCCTGCTTTTTTCAGCCTGCAAACCCAGTGCTAATAAGCATTCTGAAGCCATCAGCAAGATTGAATCGGAGGTTTATGGAAACAAAGGATCTATGCCGCCTGTTGAAAAGACAAAAGAATTAATCAAGCTTTACCGACAACATTTTTTGGAGTATCCAGATGACACAGCTTCTGCTGAATACCTGTTTAAGGCTGCAGAACTAAGCAATTATGTTCAAGACTTCAACCAATCGGTCAATCTATACGATACCGTTATTAAGCATTTCCCAAACTATAGACGCAAAGGTGATTGTATGTTTTTAAAGGCCTATGTGTACGACACGCATTTACAAAGAATTAGCCTAGCACAAGAAACCTATAATGCTTTTTTGAAAGCCTATCCAAGCCATCCTTTAGCAGATGATGCCCAAATGGCCTTACAATATCTTGGAAAATCGAACGAAGAAATCCTCCAGCTTATTCTCAAGAAAAACCAAGACTCTACCTCACAAACACCTGCTCAAGCAAGGCCTTAAGCTGAACAGGCTTAACATTCAGTGTAATAATCCCTTCACGGGCATACGAAATTTCCCCGCGCTCTTCGGAGACTACGATAGCGAGTGAATCGGTGCGCTCAGTCAATCCAATTGCCGAGCGATGCCTCAAACCCAAGCCTTCCGAAATCCGGACACTTTCTGATACCGGCAAGATACATCTTGCTGCTACCATCCTGTTATGGGCAATTATCAAAGCACCATCATGCAAAGGTGAGTTTTTAAAGAAAATGGTTTCGATAAGCCTTTCTGATAATCCAGCATCAAGCTGCTCGCCTGTGCGTGCATACTGTTTAAGTTCATTTGATCGGGCAAGAACAATTAAGGCACCCGTATGGGTAGAAGCCATTTTTTGGCATGAATTTACAATTGTATCGATATCAATGGCTTCATTATTGGATGAAGTTACACGCCAGAAGAAAAACCTACGTTTTTTCTGGTACATAAACGTATTGGGATTACCCAGCAGCAACAAAAACTGACGGATCTCGGGTTGAAACACCACAATGAGGGCTATAAAGCCTACGCTTATAAAGGCTCCAAGAATCTCTGACAAGAGAGCCATCTCAAGGGCATTAACAAATTTCCAAAGTATAATAACCGCTACAATGCCTATAAATATATTGATTGCGCCAGTTCCCTTTACTAGATTGTACAATTCGAAAAGCAAGAGTGCAACTAACAAAATATCAATTACATCAATCAATTTTAAGCTTATAAAGGCCTGAATAAATAGTTCCATAGGCTTCGCATGAGATTAGAGGCCAAAGGTATAAAAGAAGCTTGATTGATGGCTGTGATTTTTTATACTATTCAATTACAGTATATCCCAATGTTTAATTATGATCTTTTACAACCCTGATAAAAATACTGACAACCATTAAGTTAAAAATTAAACCGGAAAAGCCTCAGTTGGTTTCAATTCGTTTGTTTGACTACAAGTGTAAGCATACCAAACCATCTAAAAATAAGGAGCTATAATCGGTTATTAACTGCTAAAACCAACTTCATGCATTCAACAGCCTCTTTAACATCGTGAACGCGCAAGATATCGGCTCCTTTTAGCAATGCCATAGTGTTTAAAACCGAGGTTCCATTTAACGCTAATGCTGGGGTTATAGACAAAGTTTTATAAATCATCGATTTGCGTGAAATGCCAACTAATAATGGAAATCCTAGATCTTTGAACTTCTCAAGGTGTTGCATCATTTGAAAATTATGTTCTATAGTTTTACCAAAACCAAATCCAGGATCGATAATTACACCATTAACACCTTTATTTTTAAGACTATGCGCTCTTTCGCCTAAGAATTGGCTTACTTCATCTATTACATTAATATATAGTGGTTTTTTTTGCATTGTTTGTGGCGTGCCTTTCATGTGCATCATTATATAAGGAACACGCAGTTGCTGTATGGTTTTAAACATAGTAGCATCCAATTGGCCTGCCGAAATATCATTAATAATAGAGGCACCTTCGTTAATGGCTATCTGGGCAACGTTGCTTCGATAGGTATCAACCGAAATGTTTACCGGGCCAAAAGCTTTAAAGATGGAAGCAAGCAAAGGCCTAAGACGTCCAATTTCTTCAGTTTCGGATATTTCGAAAGCACCAGGTCGTGTGCTTACTGCGCCCACATCAATAATATCAGCACCTTCTGTGAGCATTTTTTCGACATGGGTAAGTTGCAGTTTTTCAGTGGAATAAGCCCCTCCATCATGAAAAGAATCAGGTGTTATGTTCAAAACACCCATTATTAAGGGCTTACAAAAAATCAGCTGACCATTATGAATATGCATAGTAATATTTTTAAAGATGTTTTATCTTTACAGGCCTAAATCAAAGGCAGAAATTTTGGCAAAATTACAAGATAATGAATAACCGTACTTCATCAGAATTTGATCATGTTGTTGCATTTTGCCGCAACCTTTACCAAGCAAAGCTTTCCGATTATGGCACTTCTTGGAGGATATTGCGTCCATCATCGTTAACTGACCAAATCTATATAAAGGCTAAGCGAATCCGTAGCTTGCAAGAAAACAAACTACAAATGGTTGACGAAGGCATTAAACCCGAATTTGTGGGTATTTTCAATTATGCCATCATGAGCCTGATTCAGCTTAAACTAGATAAGAACACGCCCTTAGAACTCACTAGCCAGAAGGCCATCGAACTCTACGATCAGAACGTTCATAGTGCTAAAGAACTGATGATGGCCAAAAACCATGATTATGGTGAGGCTTGGCGAAACATGCGCATCAGTTCACTTACGGATATCATCCTTATGAAGCTAATGCGCTTGAAACAAATTGAAGACAACGATGGCGTTACCAGCGTTTCGGAAGGACTGGAGGCCAATTATGCCGATATAGCCAATTACGCAACCTTTGCATTAATCAAAATTTTTGAAACCGAAAAAACGAACTAAAATGAACCTATTGAAAGTATTGAGGATTATAAGCCGCTATTTGATTGGGATAACCTTTGTATTCTCTGGATTTGTAAAAGGGCAAGACCCATTAGGCACGGTGTTTAAAATAGAAGATTATTTTATTGCCTATGGATGGGAATGGGCCATGCCATTTGCATTGGTGCTGTCGATTGTATTGTGCACTGCTGAATTTGCACTTGGAGCCGCCTTAATTGCAAATGTGCGCATAAAACTGGTAAGTTGGCTGGTTTTGCTTATGATGAGTTTTTTTACCGTGGTCACATTTTTCGATGCTATTTACAATCCAGTGCCCGATTGCGGTTGTTTTGGTGATGCCATAAAACTCACCAATTGGGAAACTTTTTATAAAAATATAGTATTGATGGTATTCGTGGCCATCCTATTTGTAAGCCAAAAAGTTTCAAAACCAACATTTAAAACAAGTACACAATACGGTTTAGTGATATTTTTTATAGCAGTATTTGCAGGCTTTTCAATATGGTCGTATAACCACCTGCCTGTCATCGACTTTATGCCTTGGAAAATTGGTGCCAATATGTATCCCGAAAGACCCTTACCCGTTACTTATTTTGTAACCTATAAAAACTCGACTACCGGCGAAGTAAAAGAATATCCCGCAGACAATTATCCCTATAACGACTCGATTTGGCTTCAACAATGGAAATTTGTTTCCACCAGGGTTTCAGACCCCAATTCCGCTACCAATCATAACTTGTTGATTACTGACACCACCACGACCGATGTAACGGATATGTACCTTAAAAGTACTACCTATCAATTTATGGTTGTTTCGTATGACTTAGGTGCTGCCAAGCCAAAATTTTTAAAACAGATTGCCGATTTTGGCAAGCAAGCTCAACAAGCTGGTTATGGTTTTATTATGGTTACCCCAGCCCTACCCGAAGAAATGCTCGCCTTTCAAAAGCAATATAACGCAACGTTCGAATTATTTAATGCTGACGACGTGGTTCTTAAAACAATGGTGAGGGCTAATCCGGGGCTGTTGATATTTAAAGATGGGATTGTTGTAAACAAATGGAATTGGCGTGATGTACCAGATTTTAAAGAAGTAACCACTGCCTATCCTTTGAATTAGCCGTGAAAAGCACAAATAGCACCTACTATTTTAATGGTTTTTGCTTAAGGCCGTTCGAACCCGAAGACTGCATATCATTAGCCTATTATGCTAATAATAAAGATATTGCCAACAATCTTAGAGATATTTTTCCCCATCCATATACCCTACAAGATGCGAACGATTGGATACACTATGCAACAACTCAAAACAACGATCTACTATTGGCCTTAGTGGTTAATAATGATGTTGTTGGATCAATAGGTGCAGTGTTTAAAACGGATGTTTACCGTTTGAATGCGGAAATTGGATTTTGGCTTAATCCTGCTTACTGGAACAAAGGAATGATGACCCAAGCATTACAATTTATTGTAAATCATTTATTTGAAACAAGCTCTTTAGAACGGATCTATGCCCATGTATTTTCAAGAAACCTAGCTTCGCAAAGAGTGCTGCAAAAGTGTGGTTTTAAACTAGAAGCAAAACTTGAAAGAGCAGTAATAAAGAATGGTATTGTGATGGATGAATTGGTTTTTGGTCTTCTACGGCCCAGTCCATCATAGCCAATCGCGAGCAATTACCATCCACATTTGGAAGTTTATTAACAATGCAGCGGACATGGAAATCGTTAAGCGTTTTTAACGTTTTTATAACAAACTGATAACAAATCATATAACAAGAAGGCAATGAACTTTTTTTAAAAAATTTTCAACTTTCTGCAAATAAATTTTTTTTTCAATGAAAAAATTTATATTTTTGTTTTAAACTTTCTACAATATACCATGAAAAGCATCATTTTAACAGACCAAGAAGCTCGTGACCTTCAGGAATTCTATTACCAGGAGCTCGAGAAAACACGCAAGAAGCTCGGTCATCTGACAGGGGTTTTACAAAAACTCGGCGTTGATGAGTATCTTGAAATGCCCGCAATAGCAGGAGCCAAGGGTAAAAAAGCCCGTCTTGCTGAATCTAAAGGTGGAGTTGGAAAAAAAGGCACAGAATTAAAAGGTGAGCCTATGTACAACGAAGCTGGTGAAATTATTGGTTATGCCCCCCGCAAACGTGGTCGCCCACGTAAAGAACGCACTCCAGAAGAGGAGATTATTGAAGCTGAAAAGAAACAACGCCGCGAAGAATCAAGGTTAGAAGCAGAACGCCTTGGTATTGTACGCAAACGTGGCCGCCCCAGAAAAGTGGTGGTAGAGGGTGAAGAGCCTGCACCAAAAGTTCGTGCGCCAAAAAAAGTTGCCCTCGACGAAAATGGCAACCCCATTGAACAACCTTCACGCAAACGCGGCCGCCCTCGCAAGGAAGCCGATGAAAAAGCTGAGAAAAAGGCTAAACGCGGACGTCCAAAAAAACGTGGCCGCAAAAAAGTTCGCAAACCAGTCGTCCGCAAAACAGGCAAAAAAGGCCTAAAATCAGTAAAACGTGCCAATTGGACCGAATTTGTTCTTGACAGCATGTCGGAGTTCGAAAAACCTTTCTCTTCAAAAGAACTTCTAAACCTGGCTATTGAACGTTTAGAAATACCAAGCGAAATGCACGAAAAAAGCAGGATGAGTATTGCAGCTTGCCTTTCGAACTTAGCTAGCAAACGTGGCAAAGTAAAAATCTTCTCGATGCCCGATTCAAAAACTCAAGTGTATGGTTTACCTGAATGGTTTAATGAAAATGGCGACCTGGCCGAAGCCTTTGTTCAAAAACTACAGTAATAAACCCTCAGCCTAACCTCAATCGGTTTCAAATGCCAAAAGCAAATGATGCCACTTTTCACTGAATTTGAATCTATTAGTAATAGAGAACTAAAGCCCCAGTATCTGCGCTGGGGCTTTTTTTGTTCCCAAATATCCACTTTAAGCCCAGCCATTGGCATTTTTTAAGTACTTTCGTAAACTGTTTACTAAGAACAAACCTTTGGTTTCAGCGCCTTTTATATCTGAAAACAAGAAGCTGTTAGTTGCAGCTGGGCTCACCCTAATCAGGTGTTTAAATATCCTAATCTTGTTTTTAAACCCTGTTATAAATGGATCGCAGACTTCCAAAGATATAAATTTCAATAACTTATAAATAATACTTTGTTAAAATGAGACGTAATTTTGTTGCAGGCAACTGGAAAATGAACTCGGATTTCGATCATGCTGAAGAGCTGGTATCAGAAATTGCCGACAAACTCGAAGAAATGGAAAATGAGGACGTAGAAGTAGTGATTTGCCCCCCGTTTCCTTTCCTCGAAATGGCCACCGATATTGCCGCTGATAGCGTTTTTAAAGTTGGCGCCCAGAATATGAGTCAGCATGAATCAGGTGCCTACACAGGCGAAATTTCGGGTGCAATGCTAGCATCAATGGATGTGGAATACTGCATCATTGGCCATTCAGAACGCCGCAAATACTTTGGTGAAACCAATGATATGTTGGCTGCCAAGGTAAACCAAGCCATCAAACACAGGGTTCTTCCTATTTTTTGCTGTGGCGAGATCTTAGCTGAACGCGAAGCCGGTAAACACTTTGAAGTGGTTAAAGAACAACTGGAACAAGGCTTATTCCACCTTGATGCCGACCATTTTGATGATGTAATTATTGCCTATGAACCCGTTTGGGCCATTGGTACCGGCGTTACGGCTTCACCCGAACAAGCCCAGGAAATGCATGCCTTTATCAGGCAACTGGTTGCATCTAAATATGGAGAAACTCTTGCACAGGATACCACCATATTGTATGGCGGTAGTTGCAACTCAGGTAATGCACGGGAACTTTTTTCGCAGCCTGATGTTGATGGTGGCCTCATAGGCGGCGCCAGCCTTAAAGCAGAAGAGTTTATTGTGATTGCCAACTCGTTCTGATAACCCTGGTAAATGGAATACACCGAATTATCAATTGATTTATCGCAAACTGCTGTCGATACCGATGTGTTGACGGCAGTTCTTGCTGAATGTGACTTCGAAAGCTTCTCAGAAGAAAACGGCACCTACAAAGCCTACGTACAAAGCGAGCTATACGTACATGATACTGTTATACAATTACTTGAACAGATGAACATTGCTTCAGGTTATACTATTCAAACCATACCCGAGCAAAATTGGAACGCTGTTTGGGAAAGCAATTTTGAGCCTGTTGTAATTGCCGGCCAATGTTATGTGCGCGCACCATTCCATAAACCTGAACCACAATACCCCATTGAACTACTTATAGAGCCCCAAATGTCGTTCGGGACAGCACATCACGAAACCACCTCCCAAATGATAGCTTTGATGCTTAACGAGGATTTTGAGGGAAAAGATGTTTTGGATATGGGGTGTGGAACCGGGATATTAGCTGTTTTAGCCATCAAACGTGGGGCGCAAAATGCATGGGCTATCGACAACGATGAATGGGCCTATAGAAATAGCCTCGAAAACACCGTACGCAACAACACTCAGAAGATTGAGGTACTTTGTGGCGATGCTTCCTTATTAAGCCAACTTCCCAAATTGGATATAATCTTGGCCAATATCAACCGCAATATCCTACTTGCTGACATCCAATTCTATAACAAATCGCTTAAAAAGAACGGCCTTTTATTTTTAAGTGGGTTTTATGAACATGACCTGCCAAGTATAGAAAGCGAAGCAAGCAAACACCACCTTAAGCTTACCAATTATATAACTCAAAATAATTGGGTTGCTGCCCGATTCCAGTCAACAGGATTCTAAAAATTGCCATTGAACAGAAAACAATAGGATGAAAAAGAGCATTTTGTTTCTATTGGCCTTAGTAAGTTGCTATGCCGCCAAAGCACAGGAAAAACAAGACCTATGGGCCTATTTGGAGAACCTTTACAACAAGGTTGAGGTTAAAAATAAAGACAAGGAACTCGTATTCTCGGGAAAAGAGTTTGTTAGCAAACTCCAATCGAACTGGACAACCGGTGCCGATGCCGAAGTGCTTGCCAATGTGCAAAAACTGGTAGAGCGTAGGTATAAACCATACCCGGATATTTCAAAACACCTTGAACACATAGTTCAATTGGCCAAATTAAAACCCAATGCTTCTTTAGCAAAAAACTTCGCACTTTCATCCTCTTACTTTCTCTCGAAACCCGGAAATAACGACTTCAACTTATTTGCCGAAAACATCCGATTGCTGGTGAAAGACTCTACTGTTTCTTTATACAAATCGTTTTCATGGATTGTAAATAGCCTTGATTTTGAAATACAACCAACCCCAAAACCAGTTGTGCTGTTCAATGATGTAGACCTATGCTGTGTAATGAACAATAACCGCCAATACATTTACAATACCTCTGGCGTATATGATCCGGTGGCCCTAACCTGGAAAGGCAAAGGAGGCACCGTTTATTGGACCAAAGCCGGCTTGCCCAAAGATTCGGTTTACACCCAATTAAACCGGTACACACTAATGCTACAAGGCACCGATTTAGTGGCCGATTCAGCTAAATATTTCAATAAGAAAATAATAGCTTCGGGCGTGCTGGGCAAATTTGAAGACTCCTTTAAACCAGGCAGGACAGCTTTGCCAAGATTTAAATCGTATGGAACAGATGTTTTTTTGAAAGATGTGGCGCCAGATGTTGACTATAAAGGTGGCATAGTGGCTGAGGGTAAAACCATTGACGGCATTGGAAAACCGGAGCACCCGGCTACGCTGATTTTTGAAACCAAAAATAAGAGTGCCATTACGGTAAAGGCAAACTCCTTCAACTTCTCGGGCAAGTTTCTAGCTTCCAAAGATGCCAAGGTGAACATCCAATATAAAAACGATTCCATTTATACCCCGAACATCTCCTTTGTTTACGACCCTAACATACGCAAAGTAACACTCTTCCAAAACAGCAATTTACTGTCGAACAGCCCTTATTACGATTCGTATCATAAAATGGAAATACGTGCAGGGGCTATTGACTGGTATATTGATGATACCATTATGAGCTTTACAAAAGGAACCGGACTAATTAAGGAAGGTGATGCACATTTTATCTCAGAAAACTACTTCCGGGCCGACGACTTTCAGAAAGTGCAAGGCATTGACCCTGTAAACCCATTGGTAACATTATATAAGTACTCAAACAAGTTTAAAAGCAGAACTTTTACCATCAATCAGTTTGCCGAGTTTGCCCTTATCCAACCCGACCAACTTAGGCTCCAGATTATCAAAATCGCCTCGTTGGGCTATCTGCTCTTTGATTTGGACACCGATAAAATCATCCTAAAAGACAAGCTCTTTCATTTTGTTGACTCAAATAATGGCAAAAAGGACTTTGACAACCTTGTAGTCTTTTCGGACTCAACACGACAAAACGCCACAATCAACCTTAAAAACCTTGATTTACAAGTTTTTTCGGCACCACAGGTTATCTTGAGCGATAGCCAAAAGGTGATGATTGCACCCTATAATTACACCCTGATACTTAAGAAAAACCGCGATATTGCATACGCAGGCGTAACCCGAGCCGGATTGTTTGAATTCTTCTCAACCAAAAACAACAATTTCTTGTACAATGAATTTAGGATCAATCTATCAGAAGTTGATTCGTTGCGATTTAAAGTAATTGACAAACGAAAGACCGACACCTACGGAAACCCTAAGTTGCTTTATATTGAATCGGTTATCGAAAAGCTAAAAGGCAATATCAATATTGATGATGTTGATAACAAATCGGGACGCAAGAGTTACAAGGTGCCGTATCCTACCTTTAAAACAGATTCAAGCCAATCATACGTTTATTACGATAGAGGGAAATATGGCAAACGTTATTCACGCAAATCGTTTTATTATAAGGTAAAACCATTTAAACTGAACAACCTCGACAACTTTATGCTCGACAGTTTAGACCTCAGGGGATCGTTGGTTTCGGGTGGAGTTTTCCCAGAGATTAAAAAACCCTTGATTGTTCGTCCGGATGCCTCTTTAGGAATTGCGGTGCACACCGGAAAAAACGGCTACAACGCCTATAATCAGGCAAAAACGCCCAAAGGCAAATTTATTGGGCGAGTTGATTTGAGCCATAACGGATTACGAGGCGATGGCCAACTAAGATTCTTGGGCTCCATTGCTGCTACCGATACCACCAAGCTGGGCGATTCGACCGATTACTTGTTTTACCCAGACCGCATGCGGGCCCAAGTGAAAACCTGGGATTTAGCCGAATCGGGTGGCAATGTTCAATACCCACAAGTTACGGGCGTGAAAGTGCTTCAGGAATGGATGCCCTACATGGATAAAATGAATGTGAAAAGCAGGGACGTAGCCTTTGCTATGTACAACAAAAAGATGTCGTTTAAGGGCAGCTTGGTTTTATCGCCCGAAGGCCTTGATGGAAAAGGCGATGCCGGCTTTGATAAGGCACGGCTTAAATCAGAAACCTATACGTTTAGGCAAAAGGAACTAAGTGCAGATACCGCATTTTTTGCGATAAAAAGCTACGACAGCATTGGCGATGCCTTTGTTGCCAACAAGTTTAGGGCGTATGTAAACTTTGAGAAAAACAATGCGAATTTTGCCGCCAACAAGGGTGCTGCCATTAAATTTCCGGCCAATGAATATAAATCGACTCATACCAAATTCGACTGGAACATAATAACAGGAGCCATGAAACTTACAGCCCCTGAGGCCCAAAGCGAAATAACCCGCATTAATACCATCGAAAAAAGCCTGCTGGCTAATCCCGAAGTTGATAAAACCATCGGCATCCCCAAATTCATATCTCTAAAACCCGGGCAGGATTCCCTTCAGTTTTTCTCAGGCTCAGCCGATTTTGACCTCAACAAGAACATCATCACTGCACATGAGGTAAAATTTATCCGTTCGGGCGATGCCACTATCTTTTCGCCACAAGGGGATATTACCATTACCCAGAAAATAGAGTCTATTCCGGTAAAAAATGCCACGCTTATCACCTATAACGATCAAATTACGCACGAAATAGTGAATGCCGATGTAGCCATTTCATCGCGAAAAGCATATTCTGGAAAGGGATTCACCTATTATTCTGATCAAAAGACCAAAGCCAACAAGCTTAGCTTATCAAAGATTTCATCCGATCAATACACAGGCCTCACCACAGGCACAGGTTCTGTAACTGATACATCAGCGTTTCGCTTGGATGAAAATTTTGATTATTATGGGGCTGTTAAACTAAATGGAGAAGTGGAACACCTTGGATTTGATGGGTTCTTCAAGATAAACACCACCGCCTGCCGCAAAGGCCCCAACTATTGGGTAAAATTCGACACCTTAATCGACCCAAAAAACATCGTGATACCCATCAAGAAAGAGCTGTACTCGGCTGATTACCAAAAAATGGAAGCAGGCTACAAAATAAACAGAAGCACAGGCGATATCTATTCGTGTTTCATGCAGCCCATGCCCGACCCTAAAGATGTTTCGTTGTTTGATGCAAGTGGAGTGATACTGTACAATAAAGAGAAATCAGAATACCGAATCGGTGCCGAGGCAATCGTACGTAACCCCTTACTCCCGGGCAATTTGGTTTCGTACAATCCCGATGAATGCATGGTACGCACCAAAGGCCGTTTCGACATTAACCCGCTTTTTAGCCCAACCGTTAAATTTTTAAGCTATGGCAAAGGCCTATACAACCTTAAAAACGATTCGATAAAGCTTAACGTACTTATCGCGTTCGATTTCCCATTCCTAACCGAATCGTCACAAATTCTTGTAAAAGCCATCGAAGAAGCCAACCCACCCGTTTTCGACATCAACAACGATAAATACATCAGGCAATTAAACGAATGGGCCGGCGAGAAAGATGCTGAATTGCTACGCTTTGATTGGCTGACAGGCACCACAAAGGCTCCTGCCAGCCTTAAGACTACGCTGCTATTGACTGATATTGAACTTAAGTGGGACCCGGTGAACCAAACCTGGGATTGCTTTGGCCCCTTGGGCATAGTGGTTTTTAATGGTAAATACGTTGGCCGCAAAGTGCCCGGTTACCTTCAACTATCGAAAAGGCAAGGTGTAAAAGAAGACATTCTAAAACTTTTGATACGCCTTGACGATGACCACTACTATTATTTTGATTACGGAAAGGCCAGCATCTTGCGCATCTTCAGCACCAACAACGATTTTGTGCAAGCCGTATCGAAAGAGCGCGATGCCGTAAACGCCAAATATGAGAAAGAAACCGAAAGCAAGCGTTGGCAACCGTACAAAATATCATGGGTAAACAAGATTGAACCCGTAAACTTTAGGGCCGAAATGGAAGAAAAAAACAAGTAACCAATTATGCTAATATACCTTCTAATTTTTAGTATAGCCTATCTTTTAGGTTCGTTTTCAACTGCTGTATGGGTTGGCAAATGGTTGTATGGCATTGATGTGCGCCAGCATGGCAGTGGCAATGCCGGAGCCACCAACGTTATGCGCGTGTTAGGCCCCAAGGCCGGAATACCCGTAATGTTGTTTGACGTAGCCAAAGGCTGGCTGGCCGTAATGCTGCTAAGCTGGTTTGCTCCAAAGTTGGACAACCCGTTAAGCACTGAACTCTTGTCGGTTTTGGCTGGCCTGCTGGCTGTGGTAGGGCATGTTTTCCCGGTATTTACGGGTTTTAAGGGCGGCAAAGGCGTTGCAACACTGTTAGGTGTTGCCATCGCGCTGTATCCCTGGCCTGCGTTGCTTATCGCCATCTTGTTTTTTACCCTATTGGCCATCTTTCGCATTGTTTCGCTTTCGTCAATTACTTGCGGCATTGCCTTTCCGGTAGTGGTGCTACTGCTGCCCTATGAACCCCGGCCACAACTTCCACTAATCATCTTAAGCTTGCTTATTGCCGTATTTATCCCACTTACCCACCGCCAAAACATCAAACGCCTACTTAGTGGCGAAGAAAAAAAGTTTGTGATAGCCAAAAAGCCGGTGGAGAGTAAAAAAAGTTAACATTTCTTGGTTTAAGGATCTTGTTCCCAATAAGGCAAGCATCACATTAGTGAATAGGAATGCTTTCGTTTTTATTTGTCCTTTTGTGCCAAGCGATTTACATAAGCTGATTGGTAGTTTATGACAGCGGGTATAAGAACAACTGTTAGCACACTTTTTATAAAGGACTATAGTTCAAAAACATCCTCCTGTTTCTTTTTTTCATTAATTGACGATTACAAATGCGCTTCTGTTTTGCACGCTTTATTCAAACATTAAAGCAACTGCCGCGGTACCAATTCCAGCATTTGCACCTATAACCGGCGATATGTTTACTACTGCCACAGGATCTTTGCCCGTAAAAGTTTTCATTTTATTGGCATACCAAGCAGCCGCATCGGCATTTTGGGCATGCAGCACAATGTAATTCCATATTACTCTGCCCTCGCACATAACATGGAGATGCTGCATCACCTTCTCCATATTTGATTGTTGGCTGTAGGTTTTACCAAAAATATACGAAGCTCCCTTTTCGTCCATCGAAACGATTGGTTTTACGTTTAAAATTTTAGCTACCAAACCTTTAAAGGCAGAAACTCTTCCACCGCGAACCATATATTTTAGTGTTTTTACACTTACAAAAATATGCGTCTTCGCAATCCATTCCGAGATCATTGCAACAATTTCATCGTGTAAAATCCCGTTCTCAATTGCCTGTGCAGCACGCAGAACGAGCAAGCCCAAAGCACCGGAAAGGTTTTTTGAATTAATAACTGTAATGGGTTTGTTATATCCCTTGCTTACAGTTTGTGCTGCTTTTTGACTGTTATAAAACGTCCCGCTGAATTTATCGGTAAGGTGAATTGCAATAATTGAATCGTAATTTGCTGCCAATTGGGCGTATAAAACACTCAATGTTTTTTCGTTTAGTTGCGATGTTTTAGGAAACTCTTGGTGTTGGTCGAGCAGCACATAAAACTGCTTGGGCTGTATGGTAACTTTATCCAGGTATTGACTTTCTCCGAAATTAATATGGAGCGGTACCATGTTTATTTGGTAATAGTCAAGCAATTCTTGAGGCAAGTCGCAGGTTGAGTCAGTAACCAACGCTATTCGATATTTCCTTTTGTACAACGCCTCGCTCTGCCTAAGCATATCATCGGCTTTGGTAAACGTAAGCAAGCTTAAATCCTTTAAATGCTGAAACATATCAGCCGGCTGATTGGTATGAACATGAATATGCTTGGTTTTTTCGTTGCCCCCTATCACAACTGAATTTCCGTAACCTTGAAGGATTTCTGATAGTTCTTTTTGATTGATGCTTAGATTTTTCAAGATGCCTTCAGTACAAAACCGAAAAGGCACCTCTTCTTGAATATGTTCGTTGCTTAAGGGTACAACCAAGGCCTCTGACTTGGAATGCAATAGGTTGCGAACATTTTTTGAGTTTATAAAGCCAATTACTCCTTCAATAAACAGCACAAAGGCATTGGCCCCTGAATCAACCACATTTGCTTTTGAGAGCACACGTAACTGTGCTTTGGTAGCAGCTAGCGATTTCGACAGGCTCTCGTGTGACAGAAGAAATAATTGATTGAAATCAGTAATGATTTCGCGGTGCATATAAATAAATTCTGACCATTCCCTTATTACTGTAAGCATGGTTCCTTCAACCGGCTTGGCTACTGCTTCGTACATATATGGGATTGATTTTTTTACGCTTTCGGCAAATTGCGGAATGCTAAGGCTAGTGTGGTTGCCGGTTTCTTTACTGATGCCGTACAAAAACTGGGCAAATATAATCCCTGAATTTCCTCGAGCGCTCGTCAAGGTTGTTTCGGCAATTAGGTCGGCAGTAATTTTATAAGATCGGTGGGGCTTAATGGATTCTATTACCGATTGCACGGTTGTAGCCATATTGCTGCCGGTATCGCCATCGTTTACCGGAAAAACATTGATTTTGTTGAGATAGTGCTGATGAGCCAGAACATTCTTTGCACCTGCAATAAAGGTGTAATACAGCCTTCTGCCATCAATTTCGGGTATGGTGTTGGTTGTCATTATTAGCGTTGATTATGTTTACCGAGCCAAAACTGCTTAAAGTCATCGCCGGAGTTAAACAATGCAATTGTAGCGTATAGGCAGGTGACGAAATTCCCTAAAATCATAATCAGGAGTATCCATATCACTGCCCTCGTCCATTTCTCTTCGCGGTATATTACCCAGGCGGAGAAAAGGAAAAAACCGATGTAAACATCAATTAAGCTCACTTTACCCCATGCCATCGAAAACAAAATACTGCCCTCTTTCAAAAAATCACCGGCAAAAAATCCATATGCCAATGTAAATAGCATGATGACTGTTCCAATAATCCCGAAGACTTTTAGTGTTTTCATGCTATAAAGGTAGTAATTACTGATAGAGATGAATGGAATCGTGAACAATTTGATAAATCAATGGCGTATTTCATCAAGAAGAAGTTTAGAATAGACAAAAATAGCAACGGGATTTTTCGACTTCTTTATTGTTATCTTGCTTTACACACTTCTTTGAAATTATGAATATATTACTGAAATACATACAGTTATAAGAAGTAACGTTGCAAGCTAATTCGTACTATTTGTAGTGCGAACTCTTGGCATCGAGCAATGAAAGATCTGCAGCAGTTAACACAAAGTTAAGTGCGCTGGCATTTTCTTTTGCGTGCTTTTCGGTGGTAGCTCCCGGAATGGCCACCACGGTTTCGCCATGCGATTGAACCAGCCAATTAAGTGCAATCTGCGATGGGGTAACGCCATATTTGCCCGCAAGCTCTTGAACGCATTTTACTACAGGCCTGCTACTTTCAAGCCTAGCTTGTTTAAATTGGGGTGTAAATTTGCGCATACCTATTGTTTTTATCAATTGCGGATTATCGTGAAATTTTCCGGTAACCAAACCTTGCGCCAATGGCGAATAAGCAATAATGCTGATTCCTAATTCCTTGGCGGTTTGAAGTATCCCGTTGGATTCTATTTTCCGATCGAGCAGATTGTAACGCACCTGATTGGAAACTAAATTAATACCATGTTTTTGAAGAGATTCCCATGCGCTTCGCATCTGCTGGGCCGAAAAATTGCTCACACCCACATGCTTGATAGTTCCTTCTTTAACCAATTTCGCCATCGCATCCATTTCGGCTTTCACAGTTGAAAAACCCCATGGTTGATGAACCTGGTATAAATCAATTGGGTAAGGCTGGAGTGCTTCGATACGTTGGCTTATAGTTTTCGGGATATTTGAAGCCGTTCTGAACATTGGCCACCATTTGGTAGCTACCGTGATTTTGCCTGGCTTTATTTGCAAGCTAGCAAGCGCACTAGCCAAGGCACGCTCCGAAGCGCCATTTCCATACACTTCGGCGGTGTCGAACCAGTTGATACCGCCCTCGAGTGATGCTTGAATGATACGGGTGATCGTATCATTTTGGATGGAAGGCCAGAACTTGCCGGCTAAATTCTTTTGCTTGCTGAATTGCCAGCATCCCAAACCAATAGCAGTAACTTGCAAATTAGATTTGCCTAAATACCGATGAGAAATTTGCTGCTCCATATTAAATAATTAATTATTAGATGTTTAAGTGTACTTTATCAGGCAACACAATGATGATTCCCTGATGCGTAATTTAAATTAAAATCCAAAAAAAAAGAACATGTGTTCACCCATGCAACTTAGGGTTGTGGGCCGGTTTTAGCAAGAGGCAATTTTCTTTATCATGCCCCGGAAAATAAAACCGTGAAAAGGGAATACCGCATACCAATAAAGCCTGCCAGGCAAACCTAGTGGCCTAAAAGTAGCTGTTTGGGTAAGGATGTTCTTTTCGTCAATCATAAACTCCAGCCATGCCTCACCAGGCAATCTCATTTCGGCGAACAGCAGTAGTCTTTTTTCATCGCGATTAGCATACAGAACCCGCCAGAAATCCAAAGCGTCGCCGGCGGCAATTTCGGTTTCGCTTTTTCTCCCGCGGCGCATACCTACTCCACCAACAAGCCTATCCAAAAATCCGCGCAATCCCCAAAGCCAGTTAGCATAATACCAGCCTGTTTTGCCCCCAATGGCCCAAATTTTATCAACAGCTGCCTGGCTATTTCTAACTTCGATTTTTCGAATGTCTTTAAAACAGCCATTTACAGGTATTTCAATAAATCGCGAAATTCCTTTTTGCAGCAGATCACTTGTTTGGGCATCTTTCCAACTAGATACTACCTGGTTTTGCTCAATTTTATCGAAAGCGAGCCTGATAGCGGTATCGTAATCAATCAATGTAATCCCAAGCATTGTTGCCAAATTGTTTGGACTACAAATAACTTCAACTTTCATACTGTTAACCAAATTCTTAGCCAGCGAATAAGATGTAGAAGTAACAAAATAGAGCCAGTACGATGATATTTTGGGAGTCATTACAGGAACAACCATTATTGTTCTTTTAAGTCCTCGAATGGCCGCAAAACGCAGCAGCATATTCTTGTAGCTCAAAATATCAGGTCCACCAATATCGTAGCTATTGTTATATGTTTCGGTTTTGCCAATCACACCCACTAAAAATTGTATCACATTCCGGATGGCTATTGGCTGGGTTTTGGTTTGAAGCCAGCGTGGGGTAATCATTATCGGAAGTTTCTCAACGAGGTCGCGGATAATTTCGAAAGAAGCACTGCCCGAACCCACTATGATTCCTGCTTTTAACGTAGTAAGGGCAAAACTTGATTCGGAAAGTATGCTTTCCACGTTTTTTCGCGACGATAAATGCTTCGACAACACGGCATCGTTTACAATACCGCTCAAATAAATTACCTGCTGTGCCTTGGTTTGCTGTATCCGGTCGCGGAAATTTGTGGCACAAACTTGCTCCATCGATTCAAAATCGCCTAATTGCGTTGACATTGAATGAATAAGGTAAAATGCTACATCAATATCTTCTGGTATCGCCTGAAGACTTTCCTTATGCAGGAAATCGGCTTCAATTACAATTAGGTTTTGGTTGGCGTATTTTTTTGAATTAAAACGATTCTTATCCCGCACACAACATACAAGCTGATGTCCGTTTTGCAACAATACCGGCATAAGACGTTGCGCAATATATCCGGTAACACCTGTGAGTAGTATTTTCATCTGTTATTATTTGATCATGATAGATCGGCTGCAATACATATTGATGGGTTTTGTTAACTTTTGAATTTCTTTTCTAAAGAATGCGAGTTGGAACGTTAAGCTTTAATTGCCGACAGACCTCCGTCAACATGTAATATCTGCCCGGTGATCCAACTGCTTTTTTCTGAGAGCAAAAACGAAGCCATTTCGGCAATATTGGCTGGTGTACCAAGCTTTTTTAATGGATGACGCAGTGCATTAGCTTCGCGCTTTTGATCAGAATTTAACAAAGCAGAAGCGAGAGGTGTATCAGTTAAGGATGGAGCGATGCAATTTACACGGATTTTTGGTGCAAACTCTGCAGCCAGTGCTCGGGTTAAGCCTTCTATGGCGCCTTTTGAAGCAGAAACTTGGGCATGAAACGGAAACCCAGTCTGCACCGCAACCGTTGAAAACAATACAATGGAGCCTTGTTCAGCTTTTTTCAACTTGGGCATTACTGCCTGAATTACTGTAATAGCGCCAGCTACCTGAAGTTTAAAATCAGCTACAAAATCGGATGGTTTTATCCGCTCAAATGGCCGGAGATTTATACTTCCGGGGCAATAAACCACACCATCCAATGTATCGGGCAAAAAATCGGATGGAAAGGTTTCGTCAAGCACATTGAAATATTGGTACTTGGCAACAGCAGTGCCTATTTCCGGTTCATGCTTATAATACGTGGCATAAACCGTATGCCCGCCATCCACTAATAGTTGTGCAAGCTTTGCGCCGATTCCTGATGATGCTCCAATGATTAAATATGCTGGCATGTTAAATAGTGTAATAAGATGTTTAAGAACAAAAATAGAACAGCTTACTGCTCGTACTATTAATTTTGGGTTTTTTGCTCATTCCATTTCACCGAAACAACAATTTCATTGCGCCGGTTAATGAGTTGGAAAGGCGGATTGTATCCCAGGAACCTGAAATTCCCATAGGAAGTTATGCCTTTATCTTTAAGCATTTTATCAAGTTTATCAGAATAGAACTGCAGATCTTTATCCGAGGCATAACCACCAAACTTTACAACCGCAACATATTCATCAACAGTATTGTGCAGGTGCACGCCCGGATCGTTGGGTTTTGGCAAGTTTGATTGGTTGTAGGCGGTTGGCATTACAAAACTCATACTTGAAACAGAATCATTAATGTCCATGTGAACAGGCGAAGTCATGGAAATACCGGTATTGGTTTCGTTGCCTCCAAAAATATAGCCAGCCAATTTACGAAACCCGGGGCCGGACAGGTCTTTGTACGTTTTGGCACTCGAGTATATTGTTGCCACAGTTGTTGAAGGGTAAAACCTGATTTCGAAATCCTTATCTTTGAAGATAACGGTATAGTTTTGTTCTTCGGTTTTATTGGTTGCCATAACCGTGTATGATTGAAATAGGACCACTATCAGTACAACAATGGCTGCTATTATTAAAAAGGTTTTCATATTCTTATTTCTTTCATGTAGGAACAGTTACAGCAGCATTTTGTTCAACAAACAAAGCTAAACATTAAACAAAAAACCATTTCAGAGGGGTATTGAGCACAAAACTTAACAAACGGCGTACACTTTGGCAAGGTCAAGGTAACATTGAACGTTTTTATAAGGGAAATATCCAAATCAACTTTTGCCAAGGCTAGCTGCCAATGACGAGTTAAAACCAATTGAATCAGGGTACTTCCGTTTGGCATCCCGCTCGGGTTGTCGTTTTGTAGTGCTTATTTCAAGCACAGATGTTACTAAGGCAAAAACAATGCAGCTTTCGGTAGGTTTTTGCCTACTCGCTTTTTTTTTGTAGGTTTACACCCTATTTGCATAGGACATGGCCAAAAAGAAAAATACAAAAAGCCTTGAATTTGAGGCTATCCGAAAAATCCTTGAGGAGAACGACACCCGTGTGGTCTTTGAAAAAACCAACCTTATTCCTGAGAGCCAGGACTTATTCGACAAACTCCGCAAATATGTTGGGTATGGCGATATCGCCCGAAAAGCCGTTTTGGGCATCGACATCTATAAATATAG
>CAZKHA010000009.1:0-14157 GCA_964552325.1 uncultured Bacteroidales bacterium | reverse complement strand
AGACTGCGGAAAATTATTGGCGGAATCTCGATGCGCTATGCCATTACCCTCGAAAAAGTATATATGTTCGGGCAAAACTATTATGGCCGTGGCATCATTAACTGTGCACGCATTCTGGTTAAAGACGATTTAAACCGCTGCCTGTTCGATGAAAACGTACACTCATGGTTTACCATCAATATGGAAGGCATCGAAAACCTGCAAGTAATTTCAATACAAGATATTGCCAATATATACGACTTTAGGGGCTACAACCGTGAAATTTTAAAACAGCACCCCGACGAAATCTTTGAACACGATATCTCACGCCGTTATGGCATTATAAATGCCGATATCCTAAAAATCGGGAAAATATCATCAAAAGAAACCGATATTAGCATTTACAACGTGCATCTGCAGGTTACACTTAACCTTAGCAACGACGACGACCCCAAACAAAAAAAGACCATCACCATTAGCCTTGGCAACCTCAACACCTCGGGCATATGATATACAACACGGTGTGCCCGCGCAATTGCTATAGCTCTTGTGGCATGCAGGTAAAGGTTGAAAATGGCAAGATAACAGACATAACAGCACACCCCGATAACCGGGCCACACGCTCGGGCGTATGTTTAAAAGGATTAAGTTATATTCAACGGGCAGTATCACCAAACCGCCTTGTAGAACCGCTGCAGCTTAACCGCGCCACCAAACGCTTTGAGCCCATTAGCTGGGACCTGGCGCTTGAAACAATTGCAAGCAAAATAACCAAATTTAAGGCCGAAAGTGGCGCCCACAGTATGTTCTTTTACGCGGCAAGCGGCATGGCAGGACAGTTAAACAGCCTATCTACTGCCTTTTGGAAACTAGCTGGTGGAGCCACAACATTGTATGGCAACCTCTGCTGGCCGGCAGGTTTAGAAGCCACACGTCTTATGCTGGGCGAGAACAAACACAATGCCCCTTGGGACCTCGAAAATGCCAAACTGATTGTAATCTGGGGAAAAAACCCTGCCGAGACCAACATACAGGAAATGGTGTTTATTCAAAATGCAATTGAAAAAGGTGCCAAGGTGGTTGTAATTGACCCACGCAGGACTGAAACTGCCGAGAAAGCGGATACCCTTTACCTAATACGCCCCGGAAGCGATGCAGCCCTGGCTTTGGCAATCGCTCATGTATTGATCAAACAACAATTAATCGACTTACCGTTTATTCAGAACCATGTACTGGGCTTTGATTCTTTTAAAGAATATGTAAAGCCATGGACACCCGAACGCGCCCAAGCCATTACACATATTCCGGCAGGTGAAATAATAGAACTGGCCCAGCAAATTGGCCGTATCAAACCCATGAGCCTGTTGGCCGGCTATGGCATGCAAAGGTATTCAAATGGTGGACAAACTTTACGGGCATTGATGGCTTTGTGCGCCCTAACGGGCAATATTGGCAAACCTGGAGCGGGATGGCGCTATGCAAATTTGCAAAGCTATGTTTTTGATGCCGTTAAAGAGCCCCTAAACTACTACCCCACTGCCGATGCCAGCCCATTCCGTAGGGCAGTTTCCATAGCAAGGCTAGGCGAAGATATGCTAAAACTCCATTCACCAACGCTACGAATGGCTTGGGTGGAACGAGGAAACCCACTTACACAAAACCCAGATACCAATAAAGTAAAGGAAGCATTTGAGAAGCTCGAGTTTAAAGTGGTGGTTGAAGAGTTTATGACCGATACAGCCCAAGCTGCTGACATTGTGTTGCCTGCCAAAAACATGTTTGAACAAACCGACTTGGTAACTTCGTATTGGCATCCTTATATCCAACTTCGTCAAAAAGTGCTTGATTCATCAGGGCAAACTAAACCTGAATCCGAAATCTGGTATTTATTGGCCAAAAAATTGGGCTTTTCGCACGAGCAAATCATCAAAACCATTCCCGCCCCAGGCGAAGAAAACACAGAAGCTTTTTTACGATCAAAACTCGGAAAAGCAGGAGGAATAGATTGGGAAGCCTTGCAATCAGGGCCTTGCTTGCCAAAAAACCATCAAGAAGTTGCTTTTGAAGACCTGGTTTTTAAAACCCCCAGCGGCAAAATAGAACTATGGTCAGCGGATGCAAAAAAACAATGGAAGGTAAATGAATTGCCTAGTTTTGACGAACTTGAAGAGCTTAACGACGAAGAAAATGAAGACTATCCCCTATTCCTCCTAAGCCCTTGTACCAAAAACCGAATCCACTCACAGTTTGGCAATTTAGGTTGGATTGAAACACTCGATCCGGAGCCCTTTGCCCAGATTCACCCATCGGATGCTGCTGAACGGGGAATTTCGCATAACTCTTTAATAGAAGTTTTTAACGAACGAGGCATCATCAAAGTGAAAGCGAATGTAACACAAGGCATAAAAAGGGGCTGCATCTCGATAAGCAATGGATGGTGGAATGCATCGGGCGGTAACCCTAACTTTTTATCAAAAGGCCGTGAAACAGATATGGGTCATGGAACCGCTTTTCACAACAATATGGTTGAGGTTCGTAAGGCCGACTTTAATCAATAATAAATGAGCACTAACCTATTACCCCGAAAGCCACAATTTGTTTTTAACCGCAACCGTTGCGTTGGTTGCCAGGCCTGTATGCTTGGTTGTGCCCTAAAAAACGATGCCGACAACGTTCAATATTGGCGCAACATCAGCAGCACAAATCAGGCTCGAGTACCCAGTTTGCCAGTATTTCATTTATCGATGGCCTGCAACCATTGCCAAGAAGCACCCTGTTTAAATAATTGTCCCGCATTGGCCTATTCGCGCAACAGCAACTTGGGTTTGGTTTTGCACCAGCCGCAGCATTGCATTGGCTGTAAGTTTTGCACCTGGGTTTGCCCGTACGATGCACCCAAATTTAACCCCAAGACCTCGATTGTAGAAAAATGCGACTTCTGTGAAGATTTGCTGCAACAAGGCCAAGCCCCCTCTTGCGTGGCACATTGCCCAACCGCTGCGCTTGCCTATCAAGAAGAACCATTAACAGAACAAGGGATTCAATTCAACACCCACAACACAAAACCTTCTTTAACAATTACAGGAGCCAGCAAACCACCCTTGAAAATAGTATCGATGGATGCTGAAAACACCATTCCTTCAAAATCAAAAATTCAAACTAACGAACCTAGCTTGGATTTGTGGCGCGAATGGCCCCTACTGGTTTTTACCTTGCTCATAAGTTGGTTTGCCGGAAGGCTTGCCTTTTTAGCTCTTGAGCCGCCACTCGAAACCCCATTCATGACCTTGGCCTTGGGATGGTTGGCTTTGGCTTTGTCGGGTTTTCACTTAGGAAAAAAAATGCGAGCCGCCCGTGCTATTTTAAACCTGCGCAACAGTGCCTTGAGCCGCGAAATACTTATCTGTACGTTGGCCGTTGGTGCAGGAACCCTTGGTTTGTTGTTCTTTGCCAACCAAAAATGGCTGCCTTATTGCCTGATACCACTTTTACTAGCAAGCGTAGCATCCATTGATTTAGTGTACCGCAGCAAGCCCTTGCAAATTGCTGGTGGCCTTCACAGTGCCGAAACTACTTTGACTGCGGCTTTAGTATTGGCAATCAGCTTTCAACAACCAGTCTGGATAAATGGCATCCTTGGCATTAAACTCTTGTTGGTGGCTTGGAGGTACCTTAATCAGCAAAAATTTGGCATCAGCCTCAACACCTTACCTTGGATTAGGATTTGGAGCTTGGGCTTAGCTGTACTTATGGTGCTTTATGCGCAATATGATTACCGCACATGGTTAACAATTCTGATCGGGGAGTTAGTTGACAGGATTCTGTTTTACAAGGAATTAAAAATACCACACGCTCAAAACACGCTTCAATAAGCCAATATTCAGCGAACCAACAGTTTTTCAAACCAATGAATCCCACATTTAACGTCGAAGAATAGAGCTTACCTAGTGCGGCGATACAAGCATTATCGAAAGTATTCAGTCCTCTTGCAGCAGTATCATAAGATTTTGCGGCGAAAGATTGCGCATTGGGTGTGGAAGTTTGCGCAAGGCTTGCTTGTTTACCTTATGAATCAAACAAGCTCTGTACATCAGTTGCAAAACACTCTATAAACACAAGCATGTAAGCACACTAGCTTGCCAAAGGCTACAAAATGACGCATTGCTTCAGCATCTTCAACCTTCGGCTGGCCCAGTACCTCGCATTTCCTTTTAGCAACAATGCTGTCTAGGTTCAAGGTTTAACGATGTTCAAGGTCCATACCGCATTTTGGGCAAAGACCTGGCTCCTTGGAGCTTACTTCGGGGCACATGGGACAAAAATAATCAGCGGTTTGCGAGCTCAGGAATCGAGTTGCCTTGGTGTAAAACCTATACGACAGGCCAACGGTAAACTGACTTTGGGTTACTACTTGGGTTTGGTTAACATATTGGTAAACAGGGATGTCAACAAGGCCATAGGCTGTAATTGGGCCTTTGTTAAAACTAACTTGAGGAGTGAAAAAAACCTTTTTATATCCAGTGGCCAAGGGATCGTAATTTGGGTATGCATATAGCAGGATGTTCTTGTTAAGCTGCATGGCATCAACCCATTCGCCGCGCAACTGAATGGCAAGCCCAACATGGTCGAAAATGCTTTTGCTCGCAAACAAACCAATGCTTGCAAAATCACCCGCCTTTTCACCTAAAGGGTTCCAGCCTTTCTTGATATATAAGGTATTGGCAAAAAACTTGAGATTTTTTGAGGGGTAGGCCTTCACAAAAAAACCATAGAAAATAACATCATGCGCACCCGTTGTTGGCTGAACGGCCTGTGGATTGGTAATATAGAGCGTTTTCCCGGAGAAAGGCTCTACAAAACCCGTTGAATCGTTATAGCTACCCAGAGGAATCTTTATGCCGAGGCCCAAGGTTAGCTCTGAGGTCGATTTGGGCGTGTGCACTGATAAAACATTGTACCGTGGAAAGATGATTAAATCGCCGATGCCTTTAGAATCATAGGTTTTGTTTGCATCATTATTCAGCCCAAGTTCTTTCTTGTCAAAATAATAGCCCGATTCAATCGAAAAAGTTAGCTTTTCGCTCACTCCATATCCCAACCTAAAATACTGATAACTACTGCTAAATTCATCAAAGTATTTAGTTGAATCCAAGTGGTCGTGGGTGTAAAACTTGCTGCTGCCGATAAACTGAAAATTTGTGCTGAGCTCAACTTGGTACTTTGATAAAACACCTTGCGATGTACCCCCTGCAATAGGGCTTCCAGATCCGCCGGCACAACACTGTGCCCATAATTGTTCTCCTACAAATAGAAGAATCAACATACCAATTATATGTTTCATTGGGTAGGGATTTCGAGATATTAGTGAAATGCTGACGCGGATTATTTACGGATGCAGAGTTTGGTTGTAGTAGTAAGCTTTTCGCTTTCAATCACAACCAAGTATATGCCTTCAGGAAGATCTTCTATTGAAAGCTTCAAAAAATTCTCGCCTTTGTCAAGACTTGGGAACAAGTAGCTGCCGCACTTATTTCCGGTTGAGTTCAATAGGCTAACCTTAGCATCCATTTTTTCATCAAGTGTAAGCGAAAGCATAAAGAATTGGTTGGCTGGGTTTGGGAAGATGCGTGCTATGGATTCTTTTTCGCTTGAAGGGAGGGCAATGCCTGTAATAGTTGCATCAATGGCACGATCGATGGCCGATTTAAGTTCATCTCCGTTTACGGAGTTGTTTGCATTGTAAAAAACGGCATGATCGTAATCAGCTACCACCACTACTTTGGGCATTCCAGTGCTTCCATAATCGCTCATTTTAATGCTTGCATTCGAAAATAGGGTGGCATCACCCATCCCATTGTTGTTGACCCAGCCCATGAGCGAAGTGCAATTTGTATTGGCATAGTCATCAACTATATACATTACCACCTTGCCAGGGTTTGAGGTTTGGTAGCTCTTAACAACGGCATGTGTGGTTACCGAAGGCAGGATACACGATGCACACGGCATCACCCAGCATAGTACCACTACTTTACCTGAATTTAGTTCTTCAAAAAGGTTGTGACTGTTGCCACTGCAATCATTACAAATAAAATTGGTGGCGTATTGTGCTTGTAAGCTTATAGTTAGTAGAAGCAGCAGGAATCCGGAAACATATTTTCTAAGCATAATGAAATTGTGTTTGGGGTTATTGGAAGACCCAAAAGTACACAAAACCTTAATTAGGTACGCATATACCTAAAAAGAAGTGGACGGTTTTTGCAAATGCTCAGCCTGATGTCGATTTGCCTCGGTTATACAATTTTGCCGCTATTTCTTCCTCAGGCTATTCTTATCTTTGCACAAACATTCTTCCAATGAATATTATAGGAATTATACCAGCCCGTTATGCTTCAACACGTTTTCCGGGAAAGCCTTTGGCCGTTATAAATGGCAAAACCATGATTATGCGCGTTTACGAACAGGCCTTAAAAGCCCCTTCGCTGAGCGATGTTGTGGTGGCAACTGACAACCAAGCCATCTTTAATCATGTGCAATTGCAAGGCGGTAAAGTGGTTATGACGCGTGAAGATCACCGTACGGGAACCGAACGCTGTTTTGAAGTTGTTTCTAAAGGGACTGGTTTTAAGGATGATGATGTGGTAATCAATATCCAAGGCGACGAGCCTTATATTGACCCTTCTCAAATTGAGACGGTTGCTGTTTTGATGAAGAAAAAAGAAGTGGAATTGGCCACACTGGTAAAAAAAATTACCACGCAAGAGGAACTTTTTAATCCGAACGTCGTAAAGGCTGTTATTGGCCAAAATGAGAAGGTGCTCTATTTCTCGAGGCAGGCATTGCCATTCCTTAGAGGTGTTGAACCGGATCATTGGCTCGATAATCATGATTTTTATAAGCATATTGGCATCTATGGTTACCGCGTAAAAACCCTGCATCAAATTGTTGCCCTGCCAATGGGGCAACTCGAAGAAGCAGAATCGCTCGAACAGTTGCGCTGGCTCGAAAATGGGTTCCACATCCATTTCGCAAGCACTACACACGAAAGCATAGCAGTAGATGTTCCCCAGGACTTGGTAAAACTTATGAACAATTATTGATTATCAGGGACGAATGTGTTAATTTTGCGATAACTTTTTAAAACCTATGATAGAGAAAAGGCAAATTTCTGCTTTAATTCCAAGTTTGCTCCAACGTAATGAGTGTCTGATAATCCCAGGCTTTGGCGGTTTTATAACCAATTATGTTTCTGCTCAAATTAACCCTATTCAACAGAAGTTTACACCTCCATCATCTTCCGTAGCCTTTAATGCCAATTTGCGCACCAATGATGGTATCTTGGCTCATGAAATTGCTGCTGTTTTTCACATCGACTATTCCGAAGCCCTTAAAGTAGTGCAGGATTACGCCTGGTGGTGCATCAACGAACTCCATGCCGCCCGCCCGCTGGTAATTGATGGAGTGGGCGAACTGAACTTTGACCAAGAGAAAAACATCCTTTTTGAACCTGATCCCAAAGCCAATTTCCTGAACGATTCGTTTGGGCTAACATCCTTTATTAGCCCAGCCATTCGCCGCAACCGCAATGTACAAAAACACGTTAAGCAAACCCAGTTTAAGGATAAACGCGAGCGTATTACCTGGGGAAAGTTTGCAAAGGCAGCCAAATGGACGGTTATGATACTGCCTATATTGCTGTTGATTTTTTACTCGATGTTCCAATCAGGCATTATCAACCTATCAACAAATTTCTCATCGCTGAGCCCCACTCTCAACACCAACAACTTAACTACCAACGTTCAAGCCATTGTTAAGGAAGCCGAAAAAGTGTTTCCACCCGTTTATAATCCCTTGCGCTCCACCGATCCCATACCTTCATTGCCCGATACCTCTTCGTTTAAACTGGTGCCAACGGATGTACCAACCTCCGACAAATTAGCAAAAACTGGTGAAGCTCAAGTTTTAGAAACCCCAAAATCTGTCGAAAAGCCTACAACAAAAGCCTACCATATAATTGGAGGCTGCTTTGCCGAAAAACAAAAGGCAGAAGCCTTTAAAACGAAGCTTGCAACTTTGGGCTATCAACCCGAAGAGGTTGGCACCTCGCGGACCGGGCTCATCCGAATCAGCATTGCCCACTATCCTAGCGAAACCGATGCCCTGGCAGGATTGGCTGAATTGAAACAAAAGGTAGATCCGGGTATTTGGATACTGCGCTATTAATCATACTATCACGCTCAGGTAGTGATTCTTGCAAAGGGATAAACAAACTAACGTACTATTCTTATGGCTAAAGAGACGCACAGCTTATGTGTCTCAACGGGTACTGCTTTCAAAACGCGTAAAACCCAATAACCCTAATCATTCGGGCTCTCCGAGGTCTTGAATCAACCTCCTAAACATGGGCATACTAGCACACCAATACATTACCTAATTCATTTGCACATCTTCACCCTTCGGCACACTTCGAAAGGCTCAGTGCGGGTGCTCAGGGCAGGCCATTTTCACATTCCCACATTTCCACATCTTCTGCATCTCGGAATATGTTACTTTTGCAACTTTTTAAGTAGCGAGCGCGTGGGCAAGAATAAACATAAGCATTTTGCTGAAAACCTGACATTTGATAATTTTTTTCAGGATCGTTACCATCAGATTTGTGATGGATTTAAGCTTAGGGGGAATTGGAACAAGCAGTTTTTTATGAATCCAGGCCCCATAACCCTGGAAGTTGGCTGTGGCAAGGCCGAGTTTACGGTTCACTTGGCAAGCAAATACCCGCAACAGAATTTTGTTGGCATCGATGTAAAAGGTGCGCGAATGTGGCGTGGGGCCAAGGATTGCCAAGAACGCGGGTTGAAAAACACGGCCTTTATCCGTACACATATTCAGAATATGGCCTTGTATTTCGGACCTAAGGAGGTAAACCAAATTTGGATACCCTTCCCCGACCCTCAACCCAACAAGCCCTCGGAACGTAAACGCTTGACTAGCCCTAATTTGCTGAATGTATATGCAAAAATACTAAGTCCGGGTCATACCATCCACCTTAAAACAGATAGCCAATTTTTGTACGATTATACGCTTGAGGTTATTGCCCGTGATAATCATCAATTGTTGTTTGAAACCAATCATTTATACGAAAGCGGATTTGAAGGCGATGTGGCTCAGGTTAAAACCTTTTACGAAAATCATTTTTTGGCTCAAGGGTTTACCATAAAATACATCCAATTCAGGTTGAATGGATTCTGAGAACAGTTTTTTTGAGCGCGTATATGCGGTGGCTCGCTTGGTGCCCTATGGCCGAGTTACCACGTATGGAGCCATTGCCCGGTATTTGGGTTCGGGGCGTTCGGCGCGTATGGTGGGTTGGGCCATGAACCAATCGCATGCCAGCGATGTGCCGGCACACAGGGTTATCAACCGCCATGGTATGTTAACGGGCAAGCACCATTTCGGGGGGAGCTCGGTTATGCAACAGCTCTTAGAAAGCGAAGGTGTGCAGGTAGAAGCCGATAAGGTGAAAGACTTCAGCAAGGTGTTTTGGGATCCGATGAAGGAGCTTGGGCTTTAAGCCTTAAGGAAATGCTTGGACATGTCTTTGGATTGGATTACTCCTTCGTAGATTGAGAAGCACAATTTGTAAGCTTCTGCAAAATCTTGTCATTTGCCGCCATACCAATTTATAGTGTTATAAAACGTTGAAGCCAAATGGCAGCAAATGAGTGTTTTGTTGATTATATACAAGTTAACTTTAATTATTTCATGTAAACAGAAGTCTTTTTATACATCTTGTACTTACAGAACTTACGCTTAGCTTCTGGATTTTTCTCTACGGCAAGCTCAGTAAAGCCTTGAACATCCCAAATCGGTATATATTAAGCATTTTTTAACCAAAATGAAAACCCAATTGCTTAAAACAATCCAACGGGAGTTGAAAACTTTCTTTACGAACTTGATGGCCAATTAAAGTAATTATTATATTTGTAGCGTTTGCGAAACCTTCGAGCTAAACGTAAGCAACTTCAACCAATGAGCAGCACTAGCGTACCCACTTCATTCACTGAATTGCAGGCTAAGCATCCAATAGCTAGCCGTATTTCAAGGCTCGTGCAAAGGACGAACAAACGACCTAAAATTTAACCATTAGATCAACGACAAGCCGTTTTGACAGCTGACCAAAAACATACAGACCATATTCCGATTGGACAGCGAGTAAGCCAACATGCAAGCTCGCCCATTGTTTTTAGTTTTTTTATCACCTCGCTTTTAAAAACACTTTTAGCCAGTTGTACAATTGGTTTGTATTGATTTGCCCGACACACGAGCCATTCCTTCGTAAAGCAAAAAAAAGCCATTTTTTGCCAACGCACCGATAAGAATGATAAATTTGACCTTTTAAAATGACATTAAAAACATAAATGCAAGGACAACAACTTAGAAAATTAGAAGCCGAACTGTGGAGGGCCGCAGATCAACTCAGAGCTAACAGTAAACTTACAGCTTCAGAATACTCAATGCCAGTATTAGGCCTGATATTTTTGCGACATGCTTACAACCGCTTTCAAAAAGTGAAAATTGAAGTGGAGAAAACGCTGCCTGTTCATCCACAAAGGGGTGTAAGACCATTGACCAAAAAAGACTTTGAAGAACAAAATTCAATGTTCCTGCCTGAGAAATCGCAGTTTGATTATTTGGTTTCCTTGCCCGAAAGTGCTGACATTGGCGAAGCCATCGACAACGCCATGAAACTGATTGAGGAGGAATACGACAACCTTAAAGGCGTTTTGCCCAAGAACTTCTCGATTTTCAGCAAAGACTTGCTGCGCGAACTGCTGCGGATATTTAATAAAGAAGTGTTGCAAAAAGCTGAAGGTGATCTTTTCGGCAAGATTTACGAATATTTCCTAGGCAAATTTGCCATGACAGGAGCACAGGAGGGTGGAGAGTTTTTTACACCCATGAGTTTGGTGCAAACCATTGTAAATGTAATTGAACCCGACCACGGCATTGTGTTCGACCCTGCCTGCGGTAGTGCCGGTATGTTTGTGCAAACAGGTTATTTTATTGAAAGCGAAGGTCTGAAACCTGCCGAAAAAGTTACCTTTTACGGACAGGAAAAAGCCGACCTCAATACCAAACTGGCAAAGATGAACTTAACCGTTCACGGACTGGAAGGCAACATTCAGGAAGGCAACACATTTTACGAAGACAAACACAACCTCGTAGGCCGTGCCGATTTTGTAATGGCAAATCCACCGTTCAATGTGGATGGTGTTGACAAAGCCAAAGATGCCGTAAAGAAAGACCGACGTTTGATGATAGACGGCAAAGTAAACTTGCCAAAAAACGATAATGCCAATTACCTATGGATTCAGTATTTCTACAATTACCTGAAACCTACAGGCCGTGCAGGTTTTGTAATGGCTTCGAGTGCCAGCGATGCTGGGCATAGCGAAAAAGACATACGCGAAAAGCTTGTAAAGTCCGGAGCGGTTGATGTGATGATGGCCATTGGCAACAACTTTTTCTATACACGCTCACTGCCTTGTACGCTTTGGTTTTTTGACCGTGCAAAAGAACACGACGCATCTAAAAGCAATAAAGTACTGATGCTGGATGCCCGCAAAATATACCGCAAGGTAACCAGCAAGGTAAACGATTTCAGCCCCGAACAACTACAGAACCTTATTTGCATTGTAAACCTGTACCGTGGCAATACCCAGAAATTTGAAAGCACCATAAAAGGCTATTTGCAAACTTCTGCTGGCTTAGCCAACGAAACAGCCGCAGCCACCACCGAACTGCAGAAGCAATTACAGAAAGTATTTAAAACCGTAAGCGACTTTGCAACCAATTATGCTAAGGAAAATAAGGAAGCTCAAGCCTTTATAGATGCTTTAAACATAGAAGAAACCGCAAGCATTTACGAACAACAAAACACCCTCGTACAGGCAGCCCTTGCGGCAGCCCCTGAAAAAAGGAGCATTTCCCCTGATATAATAGCGATTGAACACATTGCCCACTTGTGCAAAGCCTTACGCAAACCACAAGACAAACTCCTAAAGCAATTGCTCGATGCCATAAGCACAGCCACCAAAGAACTCCAACTGAGCAAAAACAAAGATTGGAAAGAGCTTGCTGTTCAGACGCAATTCATTGCGTCTCTAAAAATGCTCCAACAAAAACTCAGCGGAAACCCCAATGAAGAAGAACCCGGACTGCTGCACGAAACCGAATATTTCTACAAACAAGCCCATTGGCTCACCAGCCGTTTCCCCGATGGTGTATATACTGATGTGGAAGGATTGTGCAAAGTAGTAAGCCAAAGCGACATAGAAGCCAAAGACTGGAGCCTGAGCCCTGGCCGGTATGTAGGCGTGGATACCGCCACCGATGATGACTTTGACTACGAAGAACGCCTGAACGAAATACATATTGAGTTAGATGGCCTTAATGAAGAAGCCGTTAAGTTAGCTTCTTTGATTAGCGAAAACTACAAAAGCCTGTTGTAATGAAAGAGTCGTATAGAATAGAATTGAAATCAACCTTGACCGATTCGTTAGAAAAAGAGGTGATTGCTTTTTTAAATAGCCGCGAAGGTGGTATTATTTATATTGGCATTGATGACGATGGCGTGACACATGGCGTAAGCAATTCCGATGCGATGCAATTGCAAATAAAAGACCGGCTAAAAAACAATATTCACCCAACCTGCATGGGCTTGTTTGATATTATTGGCCAAGAAATAGACGGCAATGATGTAATAAAAATTATTGTTGCCAGCGGACCCGAAAAGCCCTATTATCTGAAAAAACAAGGAATGTCGGAGAAAGGCTGTTTCATTCGGGTTGGAACAGCCGCCGAACCAATGCCAAGCAGAATGATCGAAAATTTATTTGCACGACGTACCCGAAATTCTATTGGCAAAATACGCTCCAATCAGCAAAAGCTAAAGTTTGAGCAACTCCGAATATATTACGAAGAATCGGGAAAACTATTAAACGCAAAATTTGCTGCAAATTTGGGTCTGCTAACCGAAGATGAAGCATACAATTATGTGGCATTCCTGATGTCGGATTTAAACTCCATGTCGATTAAGGTTGCCAAGTATAAAGGGAAAACACGGGTGCATTTGGTTGAAAACAACGAATATGGTTATTGTTCCATCATAAAAGCCACCAAGCAAGTCTTGGATAAAATTGACCTTGAAAATAAAACCAAAAGCCGCATTACCTCAAAAGAAAGAATTGATACTCGGCTTTGGAATGCTATTGCTATTCGCGAGGCCATTATTAATGCCATTGTTCATAACGATTACACGCACGAGGTACCACCCAAGTTTGAGATTTTCGACGATCGTATCGAGATAACTTCTACCGGCAGTTTACCCGATATGTTAAGCCATGAAGAATTTTTCGAGGGTTTTTCTATACCTCGCAACCAGGAGATGATGCGCATTTTTAAAGATTTAGAATTGGTAGAGCATTTAGGTTCAGGCATACCTCGTATATTGCAAGCTTATCCGAAACAATGTTTCAAATTTACAGAAAACTTTTTGCGTATGACTTTCCCAAATGCTTGGGACCTGAGCGAAGACGAAGACACCCCGCAAGAAGAGGCCCAGGTTGAAGCCCAAGTTAAGGAACAAGTAACGCGAGCATTCGAAAATACCCCGCAAGTTACCCCGCAAGTTACCCCGCAAGTTGAACAACTTATTATCGCACTTGGCAAGGATTTATCAAGAGAAGATTTACAAGTAAAACTTGATTTAAAAGATAGGGAGCATTTTCGAAAAAGCTATTTAAATGCAGCCTTGCAATTAGGGCTAATTGAAATGACACAACCTAATTCGCCCAATAGCCCTATACAAAAATACCGCCTGACCGAAAAAGGCAAAACATTGCAAAAGCAACTGAAAAAATGATAGAAGAAATAGCAAAAATAATAGAAAACCGCAATCAATTGGCACAGCAAGCCCACGAGCAATACGAGCCATTGGTAAACAACATTATAGCATCACAGAACAACGATGTGAACCATATTTGCTATACCATGGATTTTATGCTCGATTTCTGTTTCGACGATGAAATGCTTGCGCTCTACCGCCGCCTCTGCCGCTATTTGTTGGGTATTGACCCGCAAGCAGCAGACGATTATGTAAACTACTACCGCGAAATGTGG
>CAZKHA010000008.1:37288-43315 GCA_964552325.1 uncultured Bacteroidales bacterium | reverse complement strand
GTTCCAATTCTCTCTCATATAAAGATTCGTATTCCATATGAATGTAGTAAAGAAGTTCTCCTTGAGGTGCAATAATTTTGCCTGTAAACCAATCCGCTTTTACTTTTCCATTCACAAACTTATTACTAAACAGCATTTTGAGGTCAGCATTTATACTGTCCTCGTAGTAACAACAACTATAAATACCTGTCAAGTATAGTTCGTTGTCAAATATCGCCCATTCAGCTTCATAACCTCGCCAACAAGCTGTCGACATGCAACCTTCTTTATCTCCAAAGAAATTTGGTCTTATTGAATCATTTTCAAAAAGTTGCTCCAATGGATTAGCAAATATTGCAAGTGTGTCACCATTATAAATCAACAAGTCAGGTATTTGTGAGGTTGCAAAAGTCCTGATTTGAGGAATTAGTAACAAAAAAGATATCAATATGTAGTTTAATCCTTTCATTGCTGTCGTTTTGTTAGCCTTGCCGATAACGAACCTGTAAACGCAATTTTGCGGATATTTCAGCCTTGTGTATAGGTCTTGCCATCTTAATGCTGATTGGTTTAACCCTACAAAAATACTGAATAGCTGATTAAGGAAGGCATCGCATTGTTAAAATTTATCGAAAAAAGGCAAATCTATATGGATTCTGCTGTTGCCGTTCATTCTAAAAGCAGAACGAGGCTACAAGCATAACTGAGGGCTTCTAAGCTTTTTGAATTTCCTTGAGCCCGTATGTAAGGCTTTTACATGAGCGGTTCTGCCATCAAACCATATTGGCATGGCTAATTACCAATTAATAAGTAGTAACCATGGTATTATAGGATTTCTCCCCCTAAGAATCCGGGGTCGAAATGTCATGATAAACATTCTTTTGCAGTCGAAGGGGAGCATTCAATTGATTTTCTACTTGCGCCCCCCTCACCTATCCGTTAGCTGAGCGTACCTTCAAACCTATGCTTGTTGGTGCTTGCCCACGAAATTTGCTTGCTAAAACTGTTGGGTATTGTCAAGGGCTTCACGTTGGTGCTGTCCAACTCGTACCTACGCAATAATAACGAATACGACAAGCGCTTGCCAGTAGGTGGTTTTAAGCATCCTCATTTTTTGCAAACCCGGAAGCGAAGTTGAAATGTTGAAGTAAAACTATTTGCCCCCCTATTTGTCCCCTTAAATAAAAAACCCCCTGATAAGTGTTAATTATCAAGGGGTTTTCGAGTTGTTTTGTTGTCCGACCAGGACTCGAACCTAGACTAATAGAACCAAAATCTACTGTGCTGCCATTACACCATCGGACAGTGCCAAAGCGGGTGCAAAATTATAAAAATTCTGTTTGCCTCCAAATTCTTCAGCCCTTAAAAGTGTAATATTTTTTCAAAAATTACACGATTATCTGATTACAAACAATTTACATTGCTTTGCAACTAGCGTTTACGGATATTTGATGCCCCACTGCTTTTGCTTTGTACCTGCGCAGCACCACTGTACGTAACATCGGAAGCACCAGAAGCGGAGATATTTAGCTGTTCGGCTACGTCAACCTCGGCTGAAGAAGCGCCACTGGCCTCCAATTCCATGGTTTTAACGGCAAGGCCTTTGGCTTCGAGTTCAGAGGCACCCGAAAGGTCGAAATCGGCTTTGGCTACGCTGCCAGCAAGCCTAAGCTTGGTAGCACCCGAAGCATTGCCATCAAGTTCAATGGCCGTAAGATCGAGGTTGGCTTCAGATGCCCCCGAAAAATCGAGGTATAGCTTTTCAAACTTTAGGGCACTAGCCCCTTCGATGGTTACAGCCCCTGAAAGCTTTATCTCATCAAGGTTAACAAAGCTTAGGTGTATGGTCATATTCTTGGTGGCCGAAACCCCATTGCAATAGATGCGTAGCGTTGAGCCTTCAACTTTGGTAATAATATGATCCATTAGGTTTTCTTCGGCCTCTACCTTTAATTCGGTAGCCGAACCTTGTTTAATAAAAACCTTAAAGGCACTGCTAACGCTTAATTTGGTAAAACCAGACACAGCCCGGGTTTGGGTAACCACGTTTCCGTTTCCTTTAATTCCCCTATCTTGAAAGGCGCAAGCATTGCCCATAAGGGCTATCAGGCATAAAACAACTGTAAATAACAGTACTTTTGGTTTTAAAACTGTATTCATAAGAATGTTCTGTATTAATTTGATTTATATAATTCACCTGAACCTTTCAGGCTAACTTTCTTTGTTTTGGGTTCGCCGGCATAATATATATCGCCCGACGAAAAACTATTCACCTCCAGGTTTTGGATGGCATATAGGCGAATATCGGCCGAGCCATTGCATTGTGCCGTAACAGTTTCCGATTTTAAAGCGCCGGCGTGTATGTCGCCCGAAGAAAAGGATTTTATTTTGGTGGTAACAGCAGTTCCCGAAAGACGAATATCGCCAGAGCCATGGTTGCTTATCTCGGCAAGTTCAACCATAAGGTTTTTGCCTGTAAAATCGCCAGAGCCATGCACGTTTAGTTCAAAATTTCCACGAATCCCTGCTAGTTTCATATCGCCCGAACCATTGATGCTTGCTTTTACGCCTGTGGCGCTCAAGTCAAGTTCCATATCGCCTGAGCCGTGGATGGCCAATACCAAATTGTTGGCATTAAGGAGGTTCATTCCCATCAAATCGCCAGAGCCATTTAGCTTTATTCCAACAATTTGAGGAGCCGTAACATGTACCCTAAGCACTTTTACATTGTGTAGCACGCCTTTTATATCCACTTTTAGTTCTCCATCTTCAACCTTGGTAATAACTTTCTGTATCACATCTTCGTCGGCTTCAACCTTTACGCTGGTTTCGGCGCCTTGGGTTAAAAGAATATCAGCCGAACAATAGGAGGAAATGGATGTAAAAGCGCCCGTATTTCGGGTTTCTGTTTTAACATCGCTTGCATGTAAGTTAAGCTGGGCCAGCATTAGACCCATTGCCAAAAGGATAAAAGAAATAGTTTTCATTTGTTGATTATTAATTAGTTATATGAATATCGGTATTTCCATAATTCGTCGAAATTATCACATCTGCCGTTCCACCACCACTCATTTCGCCATTAACGGTGCGTGTGCTGTGGGCTTCAATATCTGATTGTATATTAACGCCAGAGCGAGGTAAGCTGATGGAACCATACACTGACTTGATATTGAAACCGAAACCTGTGTTTTTAGGAAACCCTAGGCTTAGCTGTGCATAGCTGGAGTTAATGCGTATGCTCGAAAACTTTGAATCAATTTGGCTCATTTCGATATTGCCGTATTCAGAGTCTAGGTCAAAAGCCTTGCTTAATCCTTTGATAGTTAAACTTGAAAGCTTGCTATTCCCGCTAATTGCGCCCATAGCTTCCATGGCTAATTTATCGCCCTCGGAGTGAAGTTTTAGCTCATCAACCTTCGAAAGTTCAATTACAGAATACTTTGAAGTTAAATCAAGCTTACCAACGGATTGGATGATTACGGTTGAGTAATCAACATCACATATGGTTTTTGTTACACTTTTTATGGAGGAATTTGAGCTATAAGCAATATCAATGGCATTGTTTTCACTATTTAAGTCGCTTACTTGAAGCAAGCCATAGCGCACACCAAGCTTGCAAATGCCTTGTGTGCGATTGATGATGAGGTTGCCATAGGTACAATTGGCATCAATATCGGTGCTTAGCGGCCCGCTTATCCTAATCTCTGTTTCTATCACGATGTTATCGCGGCCTTCTCCGTTCTGAAAGTCATAGTCAATATGAACCGTGTTGCCTTTTGCCTCAACCCTAACTTTTGCGCGGTCAAGTTGTTCTGTGGCTTTTTTGGTGGCTTTTGATTTGATACGGTATTGTGTTTCAACTTTCACGGTTTTGCTATCGGAACCCGTAAAATAAACATGTGCAAAACGGGTATTTATAATGAGTTTGGCTTTGCTACCAGTCTCATATTGGTTTACCGAATTTTTACTAAGTGATTGTGCCCCGAGTAAAACGGGAAAACAGAGAAGGGCTAAAAGTATGCTTTTCATGGTACAATGGTTTATCAATTTATAATTTTCATAAATCAAACTTTCAATGTTTTATACCCGTTGCCGAAAGGGGTATAGGTTGTGCGTTGGCTAACAAGGTTTCGAGCAGATTAACCGTACTTTTAAGGTTAAACACAAAGGCATCAAACACGCGTTGATCTTTGCCAGAGCTTAGATACTGTTGTTTAAGCAGTTCTGTTTCTGAATTAAGCGTGTCCATTTCTTTCTTTGCAACTTTTACAGTTTCGGCAGCCGAAGGATTTGCTTTGGCAAGCTGTTGCAATTCGGCAAGCTTTTGATCGGCCAGTTGGTTATAGAAAGATTGGGTTTCTGTTAACTCGATTGGATAGGGCTCGGTATTGGAATAATCAGCAACTAGGTAATAGATGCCTGGTATTGAAACGCCAATGAAAAACAAGGCCGCAACTTTCAACAGAAAGGATTGCCGCAAATAGAAACCGATGCCTTTTCGTGATTGAGCCCTCAATTTCGACCTAAAAACTGCCTCGTGGCCAGCGGGTGGTTCCGCATAGTCAAATTCGTGAGCTGTTCTACGTATCTTTGATTCAATATTAAACATATTATTCAATTTGAAAAAAGTTCAAAAATCCTCGATTCAGATAGGGTTTCAAGGAGTTTTTTTCGAGCCCTCGAAAACCGGGTGCGAGCATTGTTGTATGAAATGCCCAGCAGTATTGCAATATCATTGTAGTTTATATCTTCTAATAAATGAAGCGATAAAATGATTCTGTACTCTTCGTTGAGCCTTACGATGGCTTTTTTTATTTCATCAACCTTATAGTCAATCAGTTCAAGGGAGTGTTCTTGTTCATTGGAGTAATCATCCTTTTCGGTATAATCGAATGGGATGGTAAGGCGGTTTCGTTTAATGAAATCAATTGATTTGTTTACGGCTATTCTCCTAATCCAGCCACCTAAAGAACCTATTCGTTTATACTGCCCAAACTTTACAAAAGCTTCTAAAAAAGCATCATGCATCAAATCCATCGCATCATCGGGGTCGTTAACAATACGCAAGCAGCAGTTGTACACACCTTTATGCAATGCTTTATAAACCAACATCCTCGCTTGCTCATCGCCTTGAAGGCAGGCCGTATAAAGCGTATCGGTTAAAGTAAATTCATGCGTTTCCACTAAGCTTGGCGTATTATATAAGGTATGACTCCAAAACCACTCCATTGTTACACTCGCATATAAAAAAATCTAAAACGTAAGCTACTAGCTGCTTCCGATTAAAACCGTACTTTTGCAGCCGCTTACACCACTAAACACATCTTGCTAAATGGCACTGTTACATTCCTTTGAAAAAAGTGGAAACTTTCTTTTCCGTTGGAGAGGCCAATTCCCGTTGGTACTGGTATTATTTGCTATACCAGTTATTTACACCACCAACATCGATGCTATCCCCTATGTGTTTAAAGCCGCCTTTACGATTATTGGCATTAGCTTAAGTGTTTTGGGCTTCATAGTAAGGGCTATAACCATTGGCACAACACCTAAAGGAACATCGGGCCGTAACACCACTGGACAAGTGGCCGAAGTTTTAAACACCGCAGGTATTTACAGTGTGGTAAGGCACCCCTTGTACTTGGGCAATTATCTAATGTGGATAGGTATCGTGATATTTACGTACAATATTTACTTTGTTATCATTGCATCACTGGCTTATTGGCTTTATTATGAACGCATTATGTTTGCCGAAGAACGCTACCTCGAAAAGAAATTTGGTGTTATCTATACCAATTGGTCCATGAATGTTCCGGCATTTTTGCCTGACTTAAGGATGTATTTAAAAGGAACGGTTCCGTTTTCAATAAAATCAGTTTTACGACGCGAATACTCTGGTGTTCTGGCTACTGTGCTGTGCTATACCCTTATCGACCACTTCCGCTTTTACGTTGAATGGCTTGATTATGACCTTGACAAAACCTCGCTAAAAGTGCTGGTTGTAACAGTAATACTTGTATTTATTCTCCGCAGCTTAAAACACTACACCAA
>CAZKHA010000008.1:0-37188 GCA_964552325.1 uncultured Bacteroidales bacterium | reverse complement strand
TACTAAGCAGGCTTACGAAACTTTTTGAAAAGCATAAGCCTGCGCACACAATTTTGCTGGAGTTGAAAGGGGAAAGCCCGTCCCTTTTCAAGAGAGTAACCCAAAACCTCGGCCCATTTTAAATCAGATTTTACAAAGGGCCATGCAATTGAGGTGATTAGCGCCCCAATGCATCCGCTATCAAGAAGTCGTAAAAGCTTGACAACGAATAACCCGCGGCAGCTGCCATTTTGGGCACAATGCTCGCCGCTGAGAGGCCAGGAACGGTATTTACTTCTAAAAAATTAAAGCTGGTTTCGGTCATAATATAATCGAAACGCACTACACCCTTGCAATTGAGCTTATTATAGAGCATTATCGAAAGAGAGGAACACTCCTTAGCGCGGTCATCGGGAATTGGAGCAGGAACTATTTCTTCGGAACGACCATCATCGTATTTGGCTGAATAATCGAAATAATCGTTCTTTGGAATCACCTCGGTAAGGGGCAGGGCTCGAATTTCATCTCCAATTTTTACAACCCCACAGGTAATTTCGCGTCCGGCCACAAATTCCTCAATCAAAATCTCTTCATCTACTTCGTATGCTTTTTGAATGGCTGAAGGCAAATCGGTTTTATCATACACCTTCGACATGCCCACACTTGAACCGCCACAATTGGGTTTTATAAACATGGGGAAACGCAGCTCGGCACATATAGCATCAACATCAGTGGGATTTTTACGAAAAAGATGAACCGATTTTGAAGTAGTTACGCCAAATGAAGCTACCACCCGATTGCAAAAACTCTTGTTAAATGTTAGGGCCGATGTAATGGAACCACAAGAGGTATAAGGAATTTTCAACATATCAAAATAGCCCTGCAGTTTACCATCCTCACCGGGTGTTCCATGGATTACATTAAAAACACAATCAAATGTAACATATTTACCCTCAATGGTTAACGAAAAATCGTTCTTATCAATCGAATAAACTTGCCCATTTAGCGGATCAGTATAAGTCCAAACACTACCTTTCAAATGGATTGGATAAATTATATACTTTTGAGAATCAATATTTTGAACAACAATTTGAGCACTTTTAATCGAGATTTCATATTCTCCTGAATCTCCACCAGCCACAACAGCAACAACGGGTCTCATACTTTGGAACTATATTAATAATGTAGGCACAAAAATACAGATAAATGTTCAGTCCAATCAGGCTAGGGAATATTTGTATCTTTGCAAGGTAAAAGGCAATATTTTGCCCTGGTTTAAGTTTTACCAAAGCCGGAATACCGCTCCTATGACATTTTTCCATTTTATCCGTACCAAACTATTTTTTAAGCATCTTATGCTTTCATTCCTAGTAACTATCATAGCAATATGGATATTGTTACAGGTGTTAAAGCTATATACACGCCATGGGCAAATGATTTTACTAGGCGATTTTATTCAGAAACCATTAACTGAGCTTGAGGTTTTTGCCGATGACAACAGTTTGGAAGTTATAGTTACTGATTCCGTTTACGATCCTGATTTAGATCCAGGCACTATTAAAGTTCAAGATCCCTTACCCAATACGAATGTTAAAAAGGGCCGTAAGGTGTATGTAACGATTGTTTCGACCTTACCCGAAAATGTTAGCATGCCTAACCTTATCGACTTATCGTTGCGACAAGCCGTTGAAACGATTGAAACGGCAGGTTTGCGCACCGAGCGGCTAGTTTTTGTGGAGGGCGATTTTCACAATGCGGTGAGTGACCAACAATTTAATGGCGTGCATATCAATGCAGGAAAAAAGATTCCACGAGGTTCAAAAATAAGCATTTTGGTACAAAAAGGGTACGACTCTGGGTATATTTCCGTGCCCAAGCTTGAAGGGATGACACCATCAGAAGCCTACCGGGCAGTTTTTGGCAGTGGTCTAAATACTGGTAAAATTGAGTTTGCCGATCACGCCAACCCTTCACAAAGTACAGTTTACAAACAATATCCTTCTGCGGGTGCTTCCCTGCCAGCCGGATCTAAAATCAATATCTGGTTCAAGGAGGCTGAAACAAGTTCATTGGATGAACAAAACACTCCAGAAGGCTAAACCTTAAAAGACTATTTGATTACATGAAAAAATATATTCTAACTCTATTTACCGTTTTGGGCATAGCAACACTTTGGGCACAGGAAAAACTTGTTCCTCTTCAAGTTAACTCTGTAATAGCCAAACATCATAGCGCCAAACTGATGCAGCTAAAGCAAACCACCGACGAAACACCTTTGCTTACCCTGCCATTTTTTGAAGACTTTTCAAAAGCACAAGGCTATCCCGATACCAAACTTTGGAGCGACGATAAAGTATTTGTTAACAATGGCTTTGGCGTATTCCCTCCCAACTGGGGCGTTGCCACCTTTGATGCGCTCGATTCTTCGGGAAAAATCTATCCAAATGCAACTTATACTCCTTTTGAAGCTGATCACCTAACCTCAAATACTATTCGCCTTGATTCCGTTTTTCAGCCCATACGAAAAGCTATCCAGAAATCTGATTCAATATATTTTAGCTTTTTCTTTCAACCTCAAGGCCGTGGAAACCTTCCTCAACTTGGCGATTCGCTCATCTTAGAGTTTTTCTCACCACTTACAGGTTTATGGAACCAAGTATGGTCGTCACAAGGTATGCCGCTCGATACATTTAAATTGTATAACAAAACATGGTTTAAACAAGTAAGTATCCCTATTACGGATAGTGCTGCCTATTATAGCAAGGATTTCAAATTTAGGTTCATCAACTTTGCAAGCATAGCCAACCAAATTATGCCGAGTTGGCAAAGCAGTATGGATCAATGGAATGTAGATTACATCTACTTAAATACCGATCGAACAATGGGTGATACCATTTACCGTGATCTCTCATTTGTTGATGTAGATCGTTCCATCCTGAAGAATTACACGGTAATGCCTTATTACCAGTACAGTAACGACCCAACCAATGAGATGCGCGACTCGCTGAATAACACCATCATCAACCTCGACACCACCTCACATCCTACCACTTACAGGTATTTGGTATTAGATAAAGATGGCAATGAAGTTGATTCTTATTTCGGTGGTTCTTATGGCATAACTCCTTTCTACCAAAATGGCTATCTTGCATACCAACCATTTGCTAAACCTAGGATTTCACGCATTTTGCCCATCGATCCTTTTGCTGTTATTGACAGTACAACCTTTACCATTCGTCATATTTTGATTGGTGACTATACTGTAAACGATAGACTGTACGACACTTTAGATATTGTGCAAGAATTTTCAAATTATTTTGCTTATGACGATGGCATTCCCGAAGCAGGATACGGTTTATCGCCAGCAGGTGCACAAGGAGCATTAAAATTTTCGCTAAACGCAAAGGATACACTAAGAGGCGTGAAAATATACTTCAACCATACCAAAACCGAAGGAAACAGTGTATATTTCTACTTAAATGTATGGGATGATAACAATGGCATACCCGGAAACTATCTGAATCCTGACACCTTGATGAAGGCAGAATTTAGCGACGCAACCAATGATTTTCAGACATTCATTTTTGACGAAGGAGTACCTGTAAGAAACACATTTTTTGTGGGTTGGGAACAAACCACCAACGATAACCTGAACATTGGTTTTGATAAAACCATCGACAATGGCTCAAAACTTTACTACAACACCAACGGTCAATGGCTGCAATCTGATTTCAAAGGTTCGCTCATGATTCGCCCAATTGTTGGAGATCCTATTGGCCCTCGCAAAACCAATCACAAGAAATCGCCAGCATACCTCAGCTTATCACCTAATCCGTTAACTAGCAATAACTTAAACATTATAGTACCTACTGAGCTTAGCAAGTATTCAACCGACGACCTTACATTTGAACTATTCAATTTAACGGGTCAAAAAGTATTGGAACTTCCCTATAAGCCAACCTTGACACTAACAGGCGTTTCAATGGGTGTTTACCTAGTTAGGGTTGTATCAAATGATGGCAAAGCCCTAGCAAGTTCAAAGTTGATAATAAGCAAATAAAAGCCTATGAATGAAGAAACGGATCTGCAAGAAGATCTGTATGAACATTATAAATTTGTAGTTGACAAAGGGCAATCGCTCTTTAGAATTGACAAATACCTTTCGAATAAGATAGAGAATATCTCACGAAACAAGGTGCAAAATGCTGCCCGGGCAGGCAATATTTTGGTTAATGGGATTTCGGTAAAGCCCAACTATAAGGTAAAGCCGCTCGATACCATTACCATTTTACTCCCTCATCCTCCGCGCGATACGGATATTATACCCGAAAACATACCCTTAGATGTAGTTTATGAAGACGAAAGCATCTTGGTAGTGAACAAGGCAGCAGGCATGGTAGTGCATCCGGCATATGCAAATTTTACGGGAACACTAGTTAATGCATTGTATTACAGATTATCTGGAGCTATGGCTCAAGATGGAAGTCCAATACTGCCCTATTTAGTGCACCGTATTGATAAAGATACTTCTGGAATTATGTTGGTAGCAAAAACAGAGTTTGCACAAAGCTATCTGGCCAAGCAGTTTTTTGAACACACTATCAACCGTGTTTACGTGGCCCTGGTTTGGGGCGATTTGCCACAAGATGAAGGCACCATACGTGGCTATATCAATCGCAGCCCAAAAGACAGGCGGGTAATGTGGATTTATGAAGATGAGTCAGAAGGAAGGCACTCAGTAACCCATTACCGAGTTTTAGAAAGGTTTGGCTACGTAACCTTGGTTGAATGTAGGCTTGAAACGGGTCGCACCCATCAAATCAGGGCTCATTTCAAACATATCGGCCATCCCTTATTCAGTGATGAATCGTATGGTGGAAAAGCCATTGTGAAAGGAACCCTCTTTGCAAAGTACAAACAATTTGTTGAAAACTGTTTTGATGTAATGCCTAGGCAAGCATTACATGCTAAGTCGCTGGGGTTTAAGCATCCAGAAAAGGAAGAAGTCTTAAGCTTTGATTCTGAGTTGCCAGAAGATTTTTCGCAAGTGCTCACAAAATGGAGAACCTATACCAAAGCCAAAAACGCATAAGAAACGTTTGTAAGGGTTGCTTTTAAAGCAACATCAAACAAAAACAGGCTGGTTTACAATAGCTTTAACAGGGTTACAACGAATCTAAGTGCCTGCGAAGTTTATTCAATAGCACCTGTTCGTTATCTTCTATACCGTTAAAGGCATTGGCAACCTTTTCGCAGGATACCATCACAAGCTTTTTTATCTCGGGTGTAAAATCGGCTTTGTTTTCGATCGAATAGGTGATAAAAGAATCAAAAGCATCGCGTATGCGGGCTTCAAAATCATTTAACCTTTCAAATTCAAACTCCAAATAAAAAGCATCTGAGGTTCCGAAGGCATCACAGCTATCAACCATTTCAGTAAGCTGGTCATTTACAATCTGTTGGATTTTCCCTAGTTCATCATTTTGAACTTTCCCATCAGCCATGGCCGTTGCATAAAGCAACCTACCCATTTCAATAAAAAACTCTTGATAATCCATATTAGCTAGGTTTTGTGCAAAAATAAGCAAACAATCAATACAATGATTCCTTTTGAGCCATCTCTTCAAAAACTAAAAGTTGGGTACTAAAATTTTGGGTTATAAAAAATCATGCCCAAAAAATGTTTAAAACCAAACCAATGATAGAACAAAACCTCCAAGCAGCAACATAGCTTCATCATTATATTACAGACACTTATGAAATTCAATGAAATAAAAAATGGCTTCGAAAAGCTGATCGGGGTCCCCAATTGGGTGCAACTTTTTTGGATAGAAAAGGTAAACCGTTGTACAAACCAAGGATAGAATAGTACATCATGCCAGAATATTCAGTAAAATTGCAGCCCTAAAACTTGGGCAAACAGAAATTTATAACTTACTGATTGTATGAAGAAATTAGTCCTATTAGCTTTATTAACACTGATATGTTTTAGTGTAATTACAGCGCAATCGTATCAAGCTGTTTTCATGGTTCCAGCAGGCGAAAGCAGTGATGGAAACCCTATATTTAGGGAAATGACCGAGAAAGATGAGGTTTTTTTTAGGGCCAAGAATAAATTTGCCCGTGGTTTTATGGCCGAATCGACGTATCTATACGGCATGATTCAAAACTATTTGGTTAATACGGGCAAAATCAAAGAACCTGAGCCAGTTTACCTTGCTTTTACAGAAAATGTGGGTGGCTTTGGCAAATTTGGGTTTACACTGCTGAATGCGCAAGGCCAAACAGTTGCAAAACCTAATGTAGGTTATATTGATTTGAATAAAAGCGTTTTAGATGCCAACCCTGCCACGGTTTCATCATATACCCAAATTTACCCTCACGAATTAGGCCATCTGATGCTAAAGCATTTAAGTGGCGAAGGCGATGGTTTTGCCTCTTCCGTTCATTATTTTTGTACCACAACTGACTATTTTACAGCTTTTTCAGAAGGCTTCAGCGAACATTTTGAGAATGTTGCAGTGGATGTAGAACCCGATGGACGAATCAAAAAAACAATTGAACAAGATATTCGAGATATCAATATAAGCATGCCCAAAAAGCTTTATGGCTATACTCGTGACAACACCTGGCCGTTGAGGCAAGGTTATTATCAGCTAACCATGCCCATGTGGTTCCAACGTCTCGAAAACATGAAAAGGCATTCGTTTGTAGATTCACGCTTAGTTATTTATAACACTCGCATGGCAGATATCAAAAATCCATGGAAGTATATTTTGTACCGTAACTCAGCTTGCTGGCCCGAACCCCGCCTGCAACCTCGCACGCCCTCTCAAGCTGCGGCTACTGAAGGTGTTATTTCTGCCTTTTTCACACGTTTGTCACGGAATAAAGACATAAAAAAACTTTATTACCCAAATATAATGTATGCACCCTTTTTAAAGGCAGGGTTTCAAACCGACTCGTTGATACACAAAGAGGTTATCCCGTTGCGCAATTTTTACCTTAAAGTGTTTTTAGTATTAAATGAATACGTGCGTATGGATAACCCTTCAAAAGCTCCAATCGTTCAGTTTATTGAAGGATATTGCGCCAAATTTCCAGAAGAAAAAGATAAGGTTCTAAAATTATGGGCCGAAGCATCGGGAAGAGATTTTTTACTGGAGCCGCCACTTCCCGAGATTTGGATCTTAAACAAAGATGCAAAACACTACCCTTGGCCCATGGCACAATTCGGCCCAACCGTTTCGGTTTATTCAATTAATCTCAACACGGCCGATTCAGTTGATTTTATGAGCTTTAAAGGGATTAAACCCGAAGAAGCTGGAGCTATCATAAGTTGGAGGAACAAATCGGGTGGATTCAAAGCACTAAGTGATGTTAACCTAATTGAAGGAATAAGCACAGAAACCAAGGGAACGCTTACTGCAGCAACCTTCGACAAAGAGTATTTCACCAAACACCTTTATTCACCTTCCTTTCAAGGCCTGATTCTAGCCGGTGTCTGGCAATTGCTTAAAACAAGTTTAATATGGTTTGCCTTTTTAGCCCTTTCCCTCTTTACAATTGCTAAGCTTAGCAAATACCACTTAAAACCAATAAGTTATGTTTACCTTTTTGGAAAAATAATCGTTAGCGTGCTTATTGGATTAGCCGTTGTTATTTTAACTAAGAAAACCATCTTGTATTTTGGATTGTTCGTGCTACTTGTTCTGGGCATTACGTTCTTTATAAACCGCAAAAAGGGCAAAAAACGCTGGTTTAGCCTTGGTACTTTTTTGGCAATTGCATTGTTGGTAATGTATTCCTTGTATTAAGCCAAGAAAAAGGTTGTAAGATACCGAACAAGGGCTTTACTTATTATTGTTAGCTGTTTTCAAGAGTGATTCGTGCACGGTTTTAACCTGTGGCAATAGTTCTATTATGCCATCATTCTTGATAATATAATCGGAAAGGGCAAGTTTTTCTTGTTCAGGCCATTGATTTTTAATCCTTTCCAATACTTTTTCACGCTCAATATTATCACGGTCCATCACACGTTTTATTCGTAGTTCTTGGGGTGCGGTTACCAGTACAATTTTGTCGAATGCCTTATGGTGCCCCGACTCAAACAATATTGCAGCCTCTTCGATAACATATTGGGATTGTTGAGCTTCAACCCAAGTCATCCACCTTTCGCGTACGTTAGAATGTATCAATGCATTAACAAAATCCAATGATTTTTGATCGTTAAATATAATTCCGGCCAACACCTTTCTATCTATCTTCTTCGAGGCGCTGTCAACAATATGGTTGCCCAATCTTTCAAGCAATTGAAAGATAATCGCTGGCTCATCTAAAACAAGCTTTGCCTCGTTATCAGCATGAAAAACAGGAATCCCAAGCGTTTTGAATAGCTCGGCAACCGTACTTTTGCCACTGCCTATATTGCCCGTAAGCCCAACTTTTAACATGTTAATCCATTATAAGAAATTCTACCTCGTTGGGTTCAATTCGTATCAAGCGCGTATGCCTTGGCATAAACGCTGCTTTTACACGAAGCTTATTTCCGGTAGTTGTAGAGGCTTCGAGGCACGAAACCGTCAACCTAAATTTGAGCGGATCCAAGTTTTTAAACTCTTTGAGTGGTACCCGAACCGTAACGATGCTTTTTTCGGGAAAAGTTTTCAGTTTGCATTTCCCTATGGAATCTGTAACAATGGGAATTTCGACATTGGCCTCGGTAAACTTCTCGGCCAAAATACTTATTGTGGTATAGCTATGGCTAAATTGCAACGGGATATACTTTACAGGATGAACCAGTTCAGCAACTAATTGCTTGTTTTCCGATACTATTCCAGCATCAACTGTGGTGGTGCTTATGTATTTAAGGGTATCAAGAATAGCTGCGGGGCCTTTAACGTCAACGCTATCAGGCATACAAACTATCGAATCGTACAGCATAACCTGATTTGCTAACTCATACTTAAACAGTGGCTTTATTGCCAAACGTTTTGTTTTTATCTTTTCAAACTCCAGATAAATTGTATCGGGATCAATACTAATAATTTTACCCTTAACGCTTGATTGATCAGTTAAAAGTTGAGATAGTTGCGTGGTTAGTAGAAGCCCCGCATACGCATTATTTCGAACTTTCTTCAACTTAACATTTTGCATATCAACAACAAAACGTTCCGGTGGCTCTAGGTAGCGCAGCGTAAATATTTTTAGGCCTTTAACACTCAAGCGTACAATAAGGCTTGTGTCGCTAACCGAAGAAAGCACCTTGCCATTTGGCGGGTGTGTAAACACAATGGGGACGTTTATAGTTTCCTCGTAATCTTTTGAAAACTGGACAATTAGCCAAAAAAGAGAAGAAAACAATACGCACAGCATAAAAACATAAAGCCTGTTCCTGAATTGTTTGTCACGAAGGAAAAACCTTTGGAAAACAGAAATCCGGGAACTGGCTTTCATGTGTAAGAAGTAAGAGATGAAGTCTTATTTGGTATCCTTGTTGACGGTTGTCATTGCGATAGCCGATTTTTCAACCTTTAAGCGGTTTTGGCCTTCTACTTCAATAATTACTGTAGATTCTTGAACATCAACAATTTTGCCATGAATACCGCCAGCTGTTACAATTTTATCGCCTTTTTGAAGTGTTTCACGGAACTTCCGCTCATCTTTTGATTTCTTCATTTGTGGTCGTATAAAGAAAAAGTAGAACACCACGATGATTAACAACAAGGGCATTAAGGACATAAATCCACTTCCACCAGATTGGCCAGGTTGTGGAGCTACAAGGAGGATTGATAATAAAGTATTCATTTTTAGTTATTTAAATTAATTCTGTTCGGGCTGAAAAACGGTTGCTTTTATCTGCAATACCGTTGAATTTGGGTTTGTGTTTGAAAGCACAGTTACGGTTTTATGTTGAAAACCTTTTCTATTCTCGCTATCGAAGCTTACCGTTATAAATCCATCTTTGCCAGGGGCAATAGGAGTAGTTGGATATTCAGGAACTGTACAACCACAGCTTGTGCTCACCTTGGCAATCAACAAATCGGCATTGCCAGTGTTCTTAAACTTAAAATTATAGGTAACCTTTTCACCAGAAATTATCCTACCAAAATCATGAACATCTTCATTAAACTGAATTACAGGCATTGAGCCAGAAGTTCCATCAGCAGATGCTGGGTTTGAGACAATACTGCCCCCAAGATCTTTGGAACCATTGTTACACGACAAAAATAAGACGGCTATTGGGATAACAATTAACAGTAACTTCTTCATGACAACAAAAATTGAAGTGCAAAAATAGTTTTTTTTAGGGGATTTTGCTATACTCCCACAGCAAGTTGTAATTTTGAAGACAGAAAAGTCACGTATTAAACCCTAAAAAATGCTTATCTATCTGGTTGGATATATGGGTTCTGGAAAAACTACCATCGGGCCAAGGCTTGCCAATGGCCTTGGTTTTCATTTTCTGGATCTTGATGTCTATATTGAAGAAAAGTATCGGTTGAGCATCAAGGATTTTTTTCAGAAATATGGAGAGGACAAGTTTAGAAAAATTGAAAATGAAGCACTTATAGAAACCTTTAAACTTAACAACCATATAATATCAACGGGTGGGGGCACAGCATGCTTTTTCAACAACATTAGTTTGATAAACCAACACGGTATTTCGGTTTACCTGAAGTTAAGTCCTGAAGTACTGGTACATAGGCTAAAAAACTCGCGCAAACCCAGGCCCTTGGTAAAGGATTTTGAACCCCATGAATTTAAAAACAGCATTGCTGCACATTTAAAATTACGAGAGCCCTTTTACCAACAAGCAACTTATATTGTTGACGCAAACCGCACCGATTTCGGATACCTAGTTAGCATTCTCAAACAGCGGATTCAAGAGGTATAAGGTTTAGTAAGGCAATATTTTCAACATGTGAGGTATGTGGAAACATGTCAACGGGCTGCAAACGGTCGATGGAATATTTTTCGGCAAGTAGCGTCAAATCTCGGGCTTGGGTTGCTGGGTTGCAACTCACATAAACAATACGAGTTGGCATAGCCTCCAGAATTTGTTCAATCACTTTTGGATGCATTCCGGCACGCGGTGGATCCGTAATAATTACATCAGGCCTGCCTTGTTCTGCGATAAAATTGGCTGTTAAAACCTTGGCCATATCTCCAGCAAAAAATACCGTGTTTTGAATTTGGTTCTGCTCCGAATTTATTCGGGCATCTGCAACAGCCGCTTCTACATACTCAATACCAACAACTTTACTACAGTTACGTGCCACAAAGTTGGCAATAGTGCCGGTTCCAGTATATAAATCGTACACAACATCGGAAGGTTTTAATTGTGCAAACGCTCTTGTAAGCCGATACAGCGCCAAAGCCTGATGTGAATTGGTTTGAAAAAAAGATTTTGGGCCAATCCGAAAGCTTAAGTCTTCCATGACCTCTGTTATATAAGCCTGTCCAGCAAATGTTTGGACGTCGAGATCAGAAATAGAATCGTTTGGCTTGGTGTTAATAACGTAATGCAGCGAAGTTATCGCAGGAAAACGATCCTTCAAAAAATTCATTAACAATAATCGGGATGATTCGTCATCCTCCCCAAAAACCACAATAACCATTACCTCTCCAGTAGTTGAATTTCGGATGAGCAAATTTCGCAACAAACCTTTGTGGTTGCGCATATCTTGGTAAGTCCAGGCATTTTGCAAGGTAAAGTCACGTACGGCCAATCGAATGGCATTGGAAGGTTCTGGTTGCAAATAACAGGTGTCTATATCAAGTACCCTATCGAAACGTCCTGGCAAGTGAAAGCCCAGCCCATTCATTTGAATGGGTTCGTCACCTGTATTCTCCCCATTCATAAGCCACCGTTTGTTGCAAAAAGTAAACTCCAGTTTATTTCGGTAATGGAATACATTTTCAGAAGGTATAATAGGTTGTATTTCGGGCACTTGAAACTTACCTATACGGCTCATAGCATCGTAAACTTGCTTTTGCTTGAATTCTAACTGTGCGTGGTACTGCATGTTTTGCCATTTACAACCGCCGCATAAACCAAAATGGCTGCAGCGGGCCTCCGTGCGTTTTTCTGAGGCCTTATGCAAATGTACTGCACGCCCTTCCATAAAGGTCTTCTTCCGATTAAACACCTTTACATCAACTACATCGCCTGGCACAACATAGGGCACAAAAACCACTATGTCATGTACCCTACCCACGGCATTGCCCTCCGTTCCAGCATCGGTTATTTCTACTTTTTCGAGCAAAGGAAGTTCTTTTCTCCGCATAAATCATTAATTATTTGGCTGCAAAAATACCCATTCTATTGGGATAATAATTGATTGCTTGAGCCGTTATCCTATCATTCGGGTTACTATTTGGTGGCATTTGCCTACTTTTACCAACCCAATTAACTAATTAAACCAACGCTGTGCGAACAATTTTAAGATTAGCCTGTGCATTCCTGATTTCGGGGTTTTTTATTAACAACACTTATAGCCAAAATGGTGGCAATAGTACGTTTGACTTTCTGAACGTAACCCGTTCAGCAAGGGTAGCAGCCCTTGGTGGTAATTATTTAGCTATTAAAGACAATGATATTACCTTGGCATATGCAAATCCATCACTTATTACACCTGAAATGAACAACAACCTGGCTTTAAGCTTTGTAGATTATTTTAGTGATATCAATTATGGGTTTGCTTCTTATGGCCGAACGTTTTCGAAAGCAGGAAGTTTCGTTGGAACGCTTCAATTTATTGATTACGGTCAGTTTAACTATTCTGATGCTGCCGGCAACACCTTGGGCAACTTTGCCGCTAACGAAATGGCCTTGAATATTGGCTGGGGACGGTCACTCGATTCGCTGTTTTCTATTGGCGCCTCTGTTAAAGGAATCTATTCATCATTCGATGCTTACACAGCATCTGGAATTGCTGTAGATGCCGCAGCAACCTATCACAATCCCGCAAAAAGGTTTACTATATCGCTCATAGCAAGCAACATAGGTATGCAATTACAAAAATACAGAACGGGCGATCGAGAGCCTCTTCCATTTGAAATTGGAATTGGTCTTTCGAAACGCTTAGAGCATATGCCTCTTCGATTCTCGGTGCTATTGACCCACCTCGAAAAATGGGATTTAACGTATGATGATCCCTACACTGTTGAAAAAGACCCAATAACAGGTGAAGTAAAAGAGAAAAGCAATGTTTCTGATTTCGCCGATAAATTCATGCGCCATGTAGTAATAGGTGCTGAATTTCAGCCATTTAAAGCTTTAAGCATCCGTTTGGGCTACAATTACAAACGCAGACAAGAAATGAAAGTTGAGTCAAAACTCTCTACCATAGGATTTTCATGGGGGGTAGGACTTCAAGTTTCAAAATTCAACTTCTCGTATGCCAGAAGTACCGATCACTTGGCTGGCTCACCCAATTACATTACCATCACCACCAATTTCGATACCTTTAAAAAGCGATAACCGATACCTTACGGTATAAGCTCTTTCATCCAATAGCATAAAATGCCTCTTATGAACGCTCTAAAAAAAACACTACTGTATAGCTTTATCCTGCTAAGCATCTCGATCTTTTCGTCGGGTTGTGATATTTTGGAGCAAGCTCAAAAAATGATGAACTTCACCAATTGCCAATTCAAGGTTCAAAGTGTTGATAATGTTCAATTAGCCGGTATAAATGTACAAAACATCAAAACCTTAAACGACCTAAATGTGCTTGACGCAGCTAAGGTAATGGCAATGGTGGCTACGAATTCGTTTCCGCTTACGTTCAATTTGAACCTTCAGGCCAAAAACCCCAACTCATCGGCAGCAGGAATGAACCAATTGCAATGGATTCTCTTTATTGACAACATTCAGATGGTAAGTGGAAACTTAAACAAAGCCGTTACTATTCCAGCAAATAATGGGGTTGCCAGCATACCTTTGGCTATTAGCGTTGACTTAAAACAGGTTTTAAAAGGGAAAACGGCTGATGCTATTATGAATTTTGGCCTCAACCTGGCTGGCGTTGGCAACAAACCAACCCGTGTAACCATGAAGCTCAAACCAACCATCATGGTAGGTTCTTATCCATTAAAATATCCTGATTACATAACTATAGGTACAGAGTTTAAATAGAAATTTGAGCCTTAGCCAATAATAAAGAACTGTTTTACAGTATCTAAAAATATTTGAAACAGTTGTTTCGAATTCCGGGTCCGGCGCTTTTTGTTCGTAAGGCGTGTCTTTAACCACCAAGTTTTTCTTCTATTCAGCGTTGCTATCGTTTGCTTACAATCAGCTAGGTTCAGAAGCTACTGTCATACCAAATTAGCTTTGTAAACTGGTGTTGAACAAATTAGAAGAATAGTTTTAGGCTTTTTGCTTAATCGGTTTACCGGGTTTTAGCTACTTCTAACAATCTTTAATTCATGCAGTTTTTAATGATATCCTAGCACAGGTAACAACATAAAAAAACCGAGTCCTTAAGTAGGATTCGGTTAGGGGATTACTAAATCTTCCTATCAATAAAATTTACCTTGAAGCTTCTAATTTAATAATAACTTGCTCTTTTTCAGTAGGCTTTACTTTCAAATCTTCAACAAGACTTTTGTTGTACGATATTAGCGAGCAAATTATTGTATATTCGCCGGCCACGATGTTTGAAATGCTGAAGTTGCCATCGAGGTCGGTAAAAGTTTTATAATCAGTACCTTTTACGCTTACTTCAACACCTGCGAGTGTTTCGCCCGAAAGCATATCGGTAACCTTGCCTTGAAGAGAACAAACAGCAGCAGAGGCTGTAGTTTTCTCTGGATTATTGCTTACAGCACCGCCTTCATTATTTGCAGAGGCAACGCTGGCTACCAAGAAGAAAAGAACCATAACAGGTAAGAAAATCTTTTTCATAATTCATTCATTATTTGATGCTGCAAAATTAAGTCAAGCAACTCGCTACAGAATTACGAAAGCATTATGAGGTTGTTAAGAAAATGTAACAAAAACCAACCCGAATAATTTGTAGCTTTGCCACTTTAAACGGTTATTAGAATGAAAATTAGGTTTATACGAAAAAAAACAGTAACACTACCAACCTTTTGGGGTTGGGTTTTTATCGTATCATTGGTTTACATCGTATTTAGGTTTTCAGTTACCCACATAGCCCACTTTCTTTCCCCGAACAATCCTGTAAAAACTGAAATACTGATTGTTGAAGGCTGGCTACCCGACTATGCCATGCCAAAAGTAATTGATGAATTCAACAAGGGCAACTATAAATATATTGTAACAACAGGCATCAACATTCCAAATGGTGCATTTTTGGCCAGCTACCCAACGCACGCTGAGTTAGGCCGTGAAGTCTTAATTAAGCTTGGGCTTGACTCCAATCTGGTGTTTGCAGCTCCGGCTGGCGATGTGCATAAAGATAGAACCTATGCCAGTGCTTTAGCCTTAAAGAACTGGTTTAAAGCCCATCATATAAAACCAAGGTCGTTTAACTTGTATTCATTAGGTGCCCATACCCGCCGCAGTTGGTACTTGTTTAGATTGGCTTTTAACGATTATAAAACAGAAATTGGGGTAATAAATACACCTGACCTAACCTATGATGCTGAAACATGGTGGAAAAGTTCGAAAGGCTTTAGAACTATCCCCACCGAAGGTTTGGGATTCTTTTTCGTATTCTTCTTTTTCCATCCATAATGGATGCCAATATGTTACAACTTCTTTTCGAGTTGTTTTAGGTCTATTGCTGGCCAGAATCAAATCTGCCAACAATCTTTTGGATATCGCGCTCAATGTTTTTGCGCAGTTTAACCTCTTGTTTTAATTGCTGGGCATTTTCTTCGGATGCCTCTTTCCAACGAATAACTTCTTGATTGAGCGTTTCGATTTCCTTGCGTAACACAATCAAATTTTTGGAATCTTCCTTTAGATTACTACACTCATTTCGTGTTTTTTCCAAGAGTTTATCTGATGCTTCTAGGCGCTGTTGCATGCTAGCAATCGTACTCATATTTACAGTATGCGCATTACGCAAAGTTTCTGCTTCATTAAGTGTTTTGGACAGTTGTTGTGAAGTACTTTCAAGCTTTTGACTAAGCGTGTCCATTTCAAGGCTTAGCTTTTGATAATCTTCTAATTTGGATGATGCGGCTACAGCGGAGTCTCGTGCCTTTTCTGCGGCTAAGAGTTTCTCAAAATTTTCGGTACTCTGAAGCTGCAAAAGATCAATCTTTGATTTAAGTTGTACTATTTCAGAATTTAACAGGTTGTTTTCTGTTATCAAATCGGTATTGGTAGCGGGGGTTACTGAGAGACGGAATTCGGCTTCTTGCTTTTCTTTAAGTGTTTTCTCGTGGGCTTGCTTAAGCTCTGCCATTTCAATTGAAAGCGACTCATATTGTTTTGAATAAAAGGCTTTTTGTTGCCGCTCCTTCAGCAATGCATTGTTAATGTTCTCGATTTCGGCTGAGGTCTTTTCACGATCCAAGGTTATTTCTGTCAAGCTATTGCTAATTTCCTCCAACTTCTTTTCATATTCCTCCCTAGCTTTCGATTCAGCATCGTACTTTTCGTGGCTATCTTGCACTTGCTGTTTATGAGTTCTCGATTTGCGCAACAGCACCAAGGCTGTAATACCCAATAACAATAGCAGTGAGGAACAAACAAACAACAGCACATACTCAAGAGTTGATATTGAAGAGCTGGGTTGAATAGGTTTCGCTTTTGCTTGTGCAAGTTTTTTGTTTAGCAATTGGATAGTATCCAGCAAACTTGATCCATTCTCTTGGGCTTGAAATATAGCAGCATACTGTTGAATAACAAGGCTATCAGCCTTTAACAATTCACTCATTCGGCCATTCAGGCTTACCACATTTACCCAGGTTCTAATGGTAATGGTATCGCGATGCGCTTTCAAGGCCAAACATGCATCTTCGCGTTGTTTAATATAGGACAATAACAGGCTATCAGAATTAGAAAACACCTGAATACCAATAAATAGCGCACATAGTAGGAAAAAAAGCCTTTTCATAGGGGTGATTAATTAGGGAGAGTTTGCAAATCCGCTGTATCAAGCAGCGACCCATTCGTACAAAAGTAATAATTTTGTGGTGCTGATAACAATTATATTTTCAATGGCAAAAAATGTTCTCTGGGTTTGTATAATCGCCCTACTAACTATAAATCAATTAAATGCTACCGAAACTGTGTTTAAGTTGCGGGTAAAAATTCACGGTGCAACCGACACAGCTATTTATTTAGCCCATTATCATGGCGAGAAGCAATACGTAGATGATACAGCTCGTCAGGAAAAATCGGGATGGTACACCTTTACGGCTGATAGTGTACCTCCAGGGGGGCTATACATAATTGCTGGTCAAAAGAAAAACCGCATCTTTGAGTTCTTGATGAATGGCGAAACAAATATAAGCCTCGAAACCAAACAAGAAAATATAGCTGCGAATATGGTGGTGAAAGGCTCGCCAGAGAATGAAGCTTTCTATAAATATGTAAGCTTTATAAATGCTAAACAAAAAGAAATAGAGCCCTATCAAAAAGCCTACAAAAGACTTGATAAAACGAGTGATTCGCTTGAATTGGTAAAAAAACAACTATCAGCCATAAACGATGAAGTTCAAATATTTATAAAAACAAGTATTGAGAAAAACAAGGGAACATTAATGGCCGCTTTCATTAAAGCTTCACAAGACCCAGAAATACCTGAAAGCCCTAAATTGCCCAATGGAAAAACAGATAGCCTCTTTCCTTACCGATATTACAAAGCACATTTTTTTGATAACCTCGATATTAGTGATGCCCGCCTGCTTCGTACTCCTTTGTACCATCAAAAACTGGATCAATACTTTACTAAAATGATTCTGCAAAGCCCTGATAGCGTGATTAAAGAAACCAACTTCTTGCTTCCAATGGTCTCTAAATCAAGCGATACGTACCGATACTTTATTTGGTATTTGACAAATTATACTGAACGTTCAGAAATTATGGGCATGGATAAAGCATTTGTTTACCTTGTTGAGAACTTTTATGCTAATGGAAAAATGGACTTTTGGATCAATAAAACCGTGAAAGAAAATCTTACCAAGAAAGCCAAGAAACTTAAAAATGTGTTATTAGATGCTGTTGCACCAGAACTCATTATGTTTGATACACTTATGCAACCTATGTCCCTGCATGGCGTAAATGCAAAGCTTACATTGTTATTCTTCTGGGACCCAACATGTGGCCATTGCAAAAAAGAAGTCCCCAAATTAGTTGATTTCTATAACAAAGAGCATGAACGAATTGGTTTAAAGGTGTTTGCTGTATGCTCGGATACCAATATGGCTGAAATGAAGAAGTACATCCGCAAATCGAAGATGAACTTTATTAATGTAAACGGCCCAAGAACGTACACGCCAAATTATCATGACCTGTATGATATCTACTCCACACCCGTGTTTTACCTGCTAGATGAAAACAAAAAAATTCTTGCTAAACGCCTCATGACGGATCAATTGGTGACTTTTATTGAACGATACCTCAAAAACGAAAAACAAGGTCAATACGGTATAAAGGAAGAATAAGCTAGGCAACAAACTAAAATATTATAGCATAACTATATTATAAAGAATAGTTTAGTCTTTAAGACTGCCACCATCCTTCACATCTTTTACACACCTGAAACCAACGGTAGAAGAACGATCGAAGCCGGGTGAAACCATCAATAATAATTGTGAATGATAGAGTGGCTGTGGACCGCCTTCAACGTACCACTCGCTTGATTTTGGATGATAATGGCTTCCTCCTTTCATTATAATGTAGTAATACGCCCCATCGTCATACATATCGTTGGTTATTTGCCATACATTACCAATTAAATCAGCTATTCCCCAGCCATTTTCGCCATTTTTAAACGCGTGGACTGCCGTGGTATGGTTCAAATTGAAATTACATCGTGTTGAATCGAAAGCGTTTCCCCAAGGCCAAACACTTTTCTTAGGTCCCTGGGCGGCGTATTGCCATTCGCGTTCGGTAGGCAATCGTTTTCCAGCCCATTTGGCGTATGCCTTGGCATCGCTATAACCTACATAAACCACTGGATGATCCTCTAATCCAAGCGGAATACCTCCAGATTGCCAATGCTTTAAAAAATTAGCCGTATCTGTAGGGACGTATCCTGATTGTGTTATAAAATCAAAAAACTGCTTATTAGTTACAGGATACTTATCCATTAAAAAACCCTGTATGAATTGTTCCACAGAATCTGTAAGCATAGGATATTGAACAAAAGGCTCTGACGAGGCCTCAGCTCTCTTCGACTCGAAACGATACGTCCCTGAGGGTATTTTAAGCATTCCGCTTAAAATCGCTTCAGTTGGTAATGTTCGCTTTTTTTCGGAGACTAGCCTCGGGGTTCCTGGTTTAACCACTACAATTCGTTCATCAAGCAATTCGGTATTATCAAAAAGCTGTAGCACCAGTTTACCCTCATAACGCCCAAAATAATCATAAACCGAAATCTTGTTCGTTGTAGCCTCAAAATCAGCCTTTCGTTGGCTATAGGAAGGATTGCCTGGATAAATTACGATATGATTGCCTTGTTTGCCAGCAAAATGTAAAGTATCGTCTATAAGGTTTACTTCCAGCAGATTTTGAAAAACCGCAATACATTCGGTTTCTCCTTCTTTGCGTGTTCCTAACCAATTCTGGTTAAAACTTGCAATATCAACAGGTAAGTAAATACTATTATTTTGAGCTACTGGCTTTATTTCTTCATGATTCCACAAACTAACAAAATGATAGGTTGTGCTATGTAAAGCTTTAGGCAATTCAAATAAGGGGCCCTTGAAGCCTTGTGGTTTGAGGCTAAAAATGGTAAACAGTGTTTTGTTATTGTGTTGCCATTGGTTTACATAAATACTGTCGCAAAGCGTTGGTATTAAGGGTATCCAACCCTTCTCAAAGAACACTGAAGCATTGTCGCGCAGTATTTTGGTTGTTAAACCCAAGAATGTGAAATCGCGTTCAATCCAATCGGGTCTTCCGGGGCGCATGGCATTAATTTCGACACCATAACCATTAAAAAAAGAGATAGCAGCTTCGCGATGTATCTCGCCATCAGCCAACTGCAACACCCTAAAAATTGCAAAATCGGGTTTAATAAACTTATTGAGGTTAAGTGGAGGAGGCATAAATAGGGCATCATGCACCCTACCTGACACGATTCCGGGCATATTGGCAGGCATGGCCATGCCTTCGGAATACATAACGATTCCGGGCTTAACCCTATCGGCCATTTCTTGCAATTCTTTCGCAGATTCGCCACGTGTATCAAGCACAACGCCATCTGCATCAATCGCTATTAAAAGGCTTTCCATCCCCTTAAGATGTTCCTCTTTACGCGTATCGGCATCCCATGGGTTGTACGATAAAAAATATTTTTTACCATACATATGAGCCACTGACGCCTGGCGTTTTAACTCAGCTATACCTCCTGGCAAATCCCTATATAAATCGAATTGGTTGCGTGGGTCCAATCCTAAGCGTGGCCAGGTAGGCCAAATCGTAAAAATATCATATCCACCAAGCAGTTTATCGCGTTTAAACAGCGTTTGATCATAATAATGGCGCTCTTGCAATGCATCATAGTACGTTTGATCCCAAGCAAATTGAAGCAGGTTTATAAATGCGTGCCTAACCCATTTCAAATCTTCACGTTCAAAAAGGCTGTTATCAAAGCTTTCCAAATCATAGAGCCAACGATCTTGAAACATCATTTTAAGTCCTTGATGCCAATCGCCGCTGTGGCAATCCAACCAAATATTGTAAATAACTTCGCCACCGGGTTGCAACTCGGCATGCCACCTGGTCCTGTTTGCTTTGCTCATGCTTTTACGCCGTGCCAAACCAGTTATTGACCATTCATTTGCAAGCTTTTGATCGGCAAAACCCAAATGCCAAGCATTATCAGGAAGTACCACACCTACCGGACCATAACCGGGTCTGAATAACTGTGAACGGTTTAAGAAATAAGGCCATTCATACCCTCCTGCAGCGGTTATAAATACCTTGTTGCCTCCTTGCCCTAATGGTACCAAATTAGAAATTTTCAAGACTTTGCCCGAAGTGTTCCTGAACCTTATGGTAGCATGGTAACTCCTGACATCCTGAATAGGTTTAAATGCCCCCTCCAACGATTTCCCTAAGGAAAAACGCAAGCTATCTTTGTGTTCATTTACAATAAGTTCTGAGCTAAAAACAAGTGAATCGTTCATACAAAAGGAAAAAAGGGAAGTCGATTCATTAACTGCAACCTTCTGACCCTTCTCGGTATTAAAACCGCGCAACTTCAAACCAGACTTGGTATCGAGTGATATAGAAGTTATTTTATCACCTTGTGACCTTAACCCTAACGGTAAAATTAACGCTATAAAGCACCAAACTAATCCATCAAGTTTCATCATTGTGAGTACTATTATAAGTAATGCAAATTATCACGCTCAATCTGTACAAATGGTTGAACAGCACGCTGATAAATCCCATGAACCCAAGCAATGGCCATACCATAATTTGTAACGGGTATGCCAGCATCAACGGCAGGTTTTAACCTATTAATGATTTGCTTTCGGGTTATGACGCATCCGCCACATTGTATCACAAGGGCATAATCGGTTATTGGGCGTGGAAGGTTGTTTAAACCCGAAACAATTTCATATTCGAGGCTTTTACCACAATAATTGCTTAACCATCTGGGTATCTTTATCCTGCCAATATCATCACATGACACATGGTGTGTGCAGGATTCTAAAAGCAAAACCCTATCACCGTCTTTAAGGTTAGCTATATGCGGAGTTCCTTTAAGGTAATTTGCAAAATCGCCTCGCTGCCGAGCCAACAAAATACTAAAGCTTGTTAATGGGATATCTTTGGGAATGGCGGCATCGGCTTTTAAAAAAACTTGGCTGTCTGTTATAACAAGGGCTGGTTTTGGCCTTAAACGCTGGAGCAAGGTATCAATTTCGCGTTCTTTAAGCACAACAGCCACGCCATCATTATCTAAAATATCACGAATTGCCTGAACCTGAGGTAAAATAAGCCGTCCTTCAGGTGCCTCAATATCAATAGGGGTTATCAGCACTACTAAATCGCCATACGAAATCAAATCGCCAACCATGCTTGATGCCTTAAATGCCGATTCTGGAATTGCAGTGCGTAAGGCCTCTATAATTTGATGTGTATTAGTTGAATGCAACGCACAGTATTCGTAAATGGATGCATCTGTGATTTTGGCTATCGCTTGTTTTGTTTCTTCCAGGAGTTTTTCCTTATCACTTTTGTTGTGAATAATAATGAAGGGCACTGATAAATCTTGGAACTTTTGTACAAGGCCCAACTCATAAGTGCCAAAAGTATTCTCGCTTAAGAGCAGAACACCTAGGTCAATAGTTTTGAGCACATCCAGTGATTTTGCAATCCTTTTTTCGCCCAGCTCGCCTGTATCATCTATACCTGCTGTATCAATTAGGATTACAGGGCCAATGCCACCTATTTCGATGGTTTTTTTTACGGGATCGGTTGTGGTTCCGGCATGATCGGAAACAATGGCTATTTCTTGGTTTACCAGCGAGTTTATAAACGAACTCTTACCAATATTCCTACGTCCGAAAATACCGATATGTGGACGGGATGCAAGTCCTTTTGTCATATTTAAAGCATTGGTTTTGATACGAATACAAAAACATTTGAATTACTCTTGTATATCTTTGATTGAATATCCCAGTTTTAACAGGTTTTCAGGTTTAAGTATGATGCGCAATTTTTGATCTTCAACTAAGTTCAACAAGGCATTAGCTCCAAAAACATCCATTTTCTGGTCTTTCATACACCTAGCCAATTCAGCCGCTTGATGATAACCAATATAGGGTCCCAATGCAGTGGTAACCGCTGGGCTTTGCCAAAGCTTTGTTTCCGAAACCTTGCCATGAAACTGAATTCCAGCTACTAAATTATCGCATAAAGTTTTATTTGCGCTAATAAGCAACTTTAAGCTCTCAATCATGCTATGGCCAATTAGCGGTAAATAGGCATTCAAATCGAGGCAGCCTTGCCCCGCAAGCGAAGTTACAATTTGGTCGTTGGCATAAACTTTATGTGCTACACTAATTACATACTCTGGTATAACCGGATTGACCTTTGCGGGCATAATAGTGCTGCCAATCTGTTTTTGAGGAATAGAAATGTCATTTGGAGCTAACAAATCAGAAGCCAACAGGCGCAAATCGTTTACAATTTTTTCAAGGTTAACAGCATGCGATTTTAGAATAGCATGAACCTCTACAAATGAATCTAGATTTGCAGTGGTGTCAGAAAAGTTTTCACTACGGGTAATGGGCAATCCTGTAAGGGTTTGCAAACGCGGGGTTACTTCCATAATAAAGAAACGCGGCACCCCTAATCCTGTGCCAATGGCACTGCCGCCCAAATTTACAACCTTTATTCGTTCAAAACACTTCGAAACCCGCCACCAATCGCGCGATAATGCATCACTGTACCCGCTAAACAACTTTCCGTATGAAGTAGGCACGGCTTCTTGCATTTGTGTGGCACCCACCCTCATCAAATTCCTCGATTTATCCTCTTGTTTTTCAACAGCTCCGCGTAAGGTATTAATACTTTCCTCAAGTTGAACAAGTAACTTTAAGAGTGTAACTTTGAGTGCTGTTGGTATTACATCGTTGGTTGATTGATAAACATTTGCATGTTCAATGGGATCAATAATGCCGTAATCGCTGGGTAAAAATCCACATTTGAGCAAAGCCACATTGGCAATGATTTCATTCACATTCATGTTAATGCTTGTGCCCGCTCCTCCACTTACTGCTGGAACTATAAAACTATCGAAGTGTTTGCCTTCCGATACTTCTGTAGCAGCATGTTCGAGTGCATGTAGGATACTATCAGGTATTAGTTTGAAATTTAGCCTGTGCCCATCTGATTTGGCTAAGGCATCCGAAAAACTCCGGTACGTTTGATAACAGGCCAACTTTACAACACCAATTGCCTGATACCACTCTTTAAAGAAAAGAGTTGTGTCAGGAAAGTTCATTTTTGCCCGATACGCTTGTATGCCATACAGTGCGTCATCAGGCAGGCTTACTTCACCCAAAAAGTCTTTTTCAACGCGCATTCTTACCTGATTTTAAGTTTTCGGGCAATTGACTTCGGAATAGCGTCCTTGTGAACCATTATGGCAATGGTATTCAATCGCACATACGATGCTGACATGTTTAGGTATCCCCCAAATTCGTTGCTTTCGGCATTCCATGAATTTTTGGTACAATAATATCGCGTATTGTACTGATCGGTGACCCATCCGGTAATATGCATTAGATGATCATCGGTAGCCTTGTGGTTATCAAAATCAAGCTGGCGTATCTCTTGGCTAATCAACTTCTCTTTTACAGGCCCTTCAAATGAAAACAGCAGTTTCTGTTTGTCTTTTTCGGTCATTTTCTCCCATTTTAGTTTCTCGCTATTCGCAAGATCAGGGCTATCTTGGTCAGGCACAATGGCAACGCCCTTGTTATGCGAAAAACCTTTATCAGAAACATCACCATCCCAGCACACTGTGTAACCATTATCCAAGGCATGATCAATAATAGTCTGAAGTTCATCTAAGGGTACGTTATAGTAAGAATCTTGCTGCCAGTTATCAGGAATCTCTAAAATGAACTGCTCATAATATGGATGATGGGAATAAGATGTAATCTCCACGTAATCATTAGGATTAACACCAATATACCGCATATACTCGAGTGGGGTTAGTTTACTGTTGTTTGCTTCGATGTTAGCTGGCACCTCACCCAAATAGGTATCCACAACGCAATTGAAGGCTTTTTTCCAGACGGGAGAAAGTTTCCTACCCGGGTTTGATGCTACCGATTTAAGCATGGCATTTAATACCGATTCTAATTCTGCATGTGAATGCTTCTTTTCTCCCGGCAAAATTCCTGGATAAGTTGCCTCAGTAAGCAAACCAAACTGCTTCATTGAATTTACAACATCATGTGCCTGACCACCTTGCCCAAAATTTAAACTTCCGTTAAAACGAATAAACCGTTCAGCCTTTGCATTGTACGCATTCCGCACAAAAAACATCTCCGAAAGGTCGTAGGTTTGCCCTGTCATTCGCAAGATTTCGGATTCAAAAAAAGATGTTGCTGCAAATGCCCAACAGGTTCCAGAATTGGCCTGATCCTTCACGGGGCTTGCCAGGAGTTGTTTACCTGGGGTGAACTTGTAACCTATAATCGTATCGCTTGTTTGCGCAAATACACCTAAATTACTGATTAACAACAATACAAAGAATAATAATAACTTCGTTTTCATGGGTAAGCACGGGTTAGTTTGAATTAGAGGCAAATGTAAAACTAATCATTTAATAAGTCGCCAAGTTTGAGTACAATTGAAAACCCTAAACCAATTCAACCAACAAAAAAAATCCAGAACAAACACTTACATGCTCCGCTTATGGAGAAACTTCAAGTTGGGAGGGGTATAATTGGTTTTTTTTTGCAGATTGCTCAACTTTTCGATGAAATAGGTCAATTTTCATTTGTTTTTTCGTTGAAATCGTTATAATTTTGACGCTTAAAACCTTAATGGCAGGTCTGAGGAAGCATTTAAAATTTATAAGACGTGTAGATGGCTCACCACGACGCATTAATGTTGAAACTTTATGGATAACTCGTTCTTGTTTATTTGCAAAGTATATGTAACTTGTGCCACTATTTTTCAGATGAAAATCATATTCTAATCAAACTATAACGATATGAAAAATAAAACTTTACTGTTTTCTATCATTACCTTGCTCATTGGATTTGGATCCATGGCCGTGGCCTCAGATGGCATTGGCAGCAAAACCAAAACCAACAGTAAATCAGTACAATCCGGTACTGCTTACACAACCGATTGGGTACACAGCTTGCGTGTTAACCAAAATACAGGGAAAGAGGATCCCACAGATGTTACCAATGCATGGCGAGAAGCCTTGAATTTCAAAAAAACTGGTAAATCGGTTTCAATGAATTGGGAAGCAATAGGCCCTGATAACGTTGGAGGAAGAACCCGCGCCATTATTTTTGACCAAAAAGATGCTACCGGGAAAACCCTGTACGCCGCAAGTGTTGCTGGATGCATATGGAAATCAACCAATTATGGCAGTACTTGGAATAAGGTTAATGAAGCCACAGCAAACCTAAATGTTACTTGTATGGTTCAAACTTCTGACAATGCCATTTATGCTGGAACGGGTGAAAACAACGTTAGCCAAGGCAAAGGTCTTTTTGTTTCAACCGATGGCAACAACTTTAGTTTAGTTGCCGGAACTAACCCAACAACGGTAGGCACAGTAACTGAATGGGGGTATATTAACGAACTTGCCACAAACAGCCAAGGAGTAGTTTTTGTGGCTACAAACAGTGGCTTAAAATACAAAAACCAAGGCTCTACTGAGTGGAACACCGCCAACTATCTAGATGGCACAGGAGCTTCTTTGCCCCTCAGTGGTTTTGTTTGGGATGTTAAAGTGGCTAAAGATGGGATGGTAGTTGCCTCCGTTGATGGTAAATGCTACATAACCACTGGAGATTTGAACTCCTTTGTTTGCCATTCTACAAAAGAAATTGTTGGTGCTGATACGCTAAACCCCGATAAATTGCCTGCTGACCACATCGGAAGGATTGAATTTGCAATACCTAGCACCGACGCCAATATTGTTTATGCCAGTGCCACAGATGAGTTCGGGTATATGGACAATGTATATCGCAGCAACGACAAAGGAGAAACTTGGTATGTAATTATGCCAGGCAAAACAACCCTTGCTGATGTATTTGGTGGCAATGGCTTAGTAGCCAACACCCTTGTAGTTGATCCCAAAAACGCAGATTTAGTTTATTTAGGTGGCACAAATTTGTGGGTTGGATACCGTGTTGGAACTGGAAATGATTTTTTCCATTGGGGAAACGCAGCCTATTCATCAAGCACAACATCCAAGTACGCCCCTAACTATCTGCACGAATGGCACCACGCATACGTTTTCGATCCAAAGGGTACCAACTTCTTTATTGGTACCGATGGCGGAATTTCAATCTTTGATTCTCAAGAAGGATTTAAGATCATGAATAAAAACTATAATGTTGCTCAATTCCTTACTATTGATGTAAATGGATTCGGCAACGCTTTAGGCGGCACTTTGGGCAATGGCGTGCAATATATTGGTGATGGCAACACTCCACAAGCTGCAATGGAAGTTTTTAATGGCGACTTAAACAACAGTGGCGAAGGTGCTTATCAAGTTGTTTCTAAATTCAACCCCAATGTTTTCTTGCTATCAAAAAAAGGTGGGCCTTTCCAACGTACGGAAGATAAAGGATACTCTTTCTCACAACAATTCTTGGGAACAAACCAAACTGTTCCTGCCGGCGTTTATTGCCCCATGATTCAATATGAAACATTCTTCGATACCTACAAAACGGATACAGTAACCTTTAAAGCTCTCAAAGACATTGCCGCAGGCGATGAGATTACCTGTAAGAGTAAAATTTATGATTTCCCATTCGTTATTAAAGCCCCACAAAACCTTAAAAAAGGGGATATTATCAATGTAATAGACCCCAACCAATCAAAAACCTTCTTGGCTTTGGGCACCAAAATTTATTATTCAAAAGATGTTCTTGACTTTACCAAAACTCCAGCATGGTGGCAAGTTGGAACAGTTTCAGGGAATGCAAGCGCCTTAGCATATTCTAGCGATGCCAACCATCTGTATGTTGGTACCGAATCAGGAAAAATCTATCGAATTTCGAACTTAGGTTATGCCTACAATGCGGATAGAGCTGATATTTCGAGCGAAAACTGTGTGGTGGCTGTTAGTCAAATCAGCGAATTTGCTAACCGCAAGGTCACCTCAATAGCAGTTGACCCTCAAGATAACCAACATATTGTGGTAACTTTAGGCAACTATGGCAATAACGATTACGTGTACAACTGTACCAATAGCCTTGATTCTCTTCCCAACTTTACCTCCGTTCAAGGAAATCTTCCTAAAGCCCCAGTTTACTCATCCCTTATCGAAATGAACAATTCAGGCATGGTAATTCTTGGCACTGAGAACGGCGTGTTTGTAACAGAAAACATCGCATCGGCAACTTGGAGCAAGGATAGTGGTCCTATGGGAACCATCCCTGTTTTTGCACTAAAACAACAAACCCTCGATTTCCCAGGTTTGTATGTTCCTAATCCAGATCCAAACATTCCTGGTGTAAACTATCCGGCCTTTACCAACTATGGCGTAATATATGCTGCAACCTATGGTAGAGCTTTATGGGCATCTAATAGTTATGTTGGAATCAAAGAAAACCCAGGTTCTAACCCAAACAATAACTTTAGTCTCAAACTGTACCCCAATCCTGTTTCAGAAACTGCAAAGATTGATATTACCTTGCCTAAACAAGCTAATGTAAGCGTAGAAGTTTATGACTACTCAGGTAAGTTAGTATTGAACCACAACTATGGCAGGCTTACCAATGGCAATCAAACATTGAGCCTCAACTGTTTACCTTTACAAGAAGGTTCATATTTTGTGCGCGTTTTAGCCAATGACCAAATGGCTACAACCAAATTCATTGTAGTTAAATAATTAGAACAAACTTAAAATACTCAGGACAATGAAAAGATTTTTATCAGTATTGCTCATACTAGTGGTAATGGGCCTTTCGGCTCAGACCAAAATCTATACTCCTGCCCTAAACTCACCTAACAATGCCGCAGCAAACCAAATGCCCGACGTTGTTCTCAGTTGGTCAGGTGTAACAGGTGTAGGCATCATTAAGTATAAATTAGTTGTTGACGATGATGCAGCTTTTGGAAGCCCAATGGCATTTTATTCCGAGTTCGTCACCTCGGCCCAAATGGCCAATCTCAACTATATTACTACCTATTATTGGAAAGTTAAAGCCTATGATATGGGTACAGGCGACTCATCTTTTTGGTCAGAAACCAGAAGCTTTACCACTTTCACCAAACTTGAACCTAAAAAGCCCGACAATAAAGCCAAGGAACAACAACCGGTTGTAACTATTGAATGGAAAGACAGGATTGGAGCCAACCTAATTACAGGCAATACCCAGTTTAATTATATTCTTGACACAACACCAGATTTCAATAGCCCAGTTTTAAAAAGTACTTATATAGATGCTACTGTTTATAAAACGCCATCACCAAAACTTCGCTTTGGAACCAATTATTTCTGGAAAGTAAGGGCTTTAACAGCTAACGATACAACCATTTGGTCAGATGTATTTAAATTCAGGACGTTGGATACAATCAAACTTCTTACCCCTGACAACAACAAAGTTGATATGTCAATAAATGAAAAAGTTGGATGGAGCAAGGTTACTGGAGCTACTAAATATGACTATGAGATTTCGTTAACTGCTGATTTTGCTGATCCATTACGCTATGCCACTGAATTAACTTCGGTTGTGCCAGAAGGTATATCGTTTGGTGAAAAGTACTACTGGAGAGCTAGAGCAAGGCACGAAGGTGATACCTCAGGTTGGGGCATTATCCGCAACTTCTCCGTTATTGCATATCCAAAAGCAAAAACCCCGGAAAATGGTGCCATTGACATTGAAACCCAACCCGAATTTGTTTGGACCAAAATGAACGGCATAACCAATATTGAGATTCAATACGCTGCTAATGAATCATTTATTGATGCTTTTTCTCAAAAAATTGCCGATACCATTAGGTTTAAATGCCCATACATCCTTGATAATAAAACTATGTATTACTGGCGTTTACGTGCATTCACAACATCTGATTCCACAGAATGGAGCCCTACATGGTCATTTAAAACAGGTAGTGGCATAGGCATCCCCAATTCGTCAAAAAATAGTATGCAGATATATCCAAATCCCGCAAAAGACAAAGTAAACATCCGCTTCGCATCAGGTCAAACAGGCAATGTACATCTACGAATGGTTGACCTACTTGGACAAAACATTATTGTGCAGGATGCTGAAATAATTGAAGGTGTGCCTATGAGCCTCAATATAGCGCAAGTACCCAATGGAATTTATTTGCTAAAAATTGAATCGGCAGGTAAAACCTCCGTACAAAAAATTATTGTTGACAGATAATTTTCTACTCTAAACCGTACGAAAGCAGGGTTCTGAACCCTGCTTTTTTTATGCTTAGACCTTTAATTTGAACCTAGCCCCTGCCCGAATTCTATTTTCATGAAATAGGTCTTACCCAATGTTTATCCTCGTTGGCCAATCAGTGGCTAAACGACTGAAGCCTGGGTTTTGAATCACAATATGTGCGACTTGTGAAAATAATTAATTTGGTCCATCAACTATCTCCTTCTACCAACCCATAAGCTAAGATTAAATGCTAGGAACAAAGTGTGCTCAGCTTGAAATGCCATAAGCGCGATGCCAGAAGGATAATAATCAAGGTTAAAACCTGTTTCGAGCGCATATAAACCGCTATTCTTTAGCCCAAACTCCATGTTAAGCGAAACTTGGGAGTAAAAGCCAATGTTTGCTTGAGTTTGTTCAATGCCTTTAAACCAAGAGGCCCCTCCATATATATTTTCGGCAAAATGCTTTTCTGGAGCATAACGCTCAGTGGTAAGTACAAAATTTTGGAAGCTTGCATCAGGTTGAATTATTTGGAGATAAGTAGGCTTCTCCAATCCAATGGCAGTGCCAATACTCGTATTGATGCTTAGTTTAACTCCATTCAATAAGGGTTTAGGAGAAAGTGTGCTTGCAATGCCCCAACCAGCCTTTAAAGCATAGAAACTATTCTCTTTTCCAAAATAGTACGTTTGCGCTTCTTGGTAATAAGGGTTAGATGTCTTAACTTGTTGTGGATGTGTATATGCTGAAAAATTTAGATCGCGATATATGGCAGTTTTAGTATTTTTGATTGTAGTAAAGCGGGTACCAACACCCAAGCCATTGGTATTAAATAAAAAAGCAACAGCCCATTCCTTAGAATAGACTGTTGTATTTGAAGAGATTACATCCTTAACAATTTCCTGTGAGTAGATTGGCAACGAAAAATGACAACCAATAAGCATTAACAAACCCATTGGGCTTATCACAGAACAGCCTCGGATGTACCTAATGCATAAGATTATCATTTACATTTCAACACCTTTAAGAAAATGTGCTTATCTGCGGCGTTCAACTTTATACTTCTTCGCTTCACCATAAGCAGGGCAACTTTCCTGCGATTTGCATGAAGAAAGAATCAGAGCCGCAACAAAGGTTGCAAGAAAAAACACAGCTAACTTTTTCATATTTTTACCGCAAAATTATTCAAAATTCCAATATAAGTAAACATGGCACAAAGAAAGCCTATAATCGGCAAAAAAACAACTTTTTCAACCACATATAGGAAGTAATTATTAACCATTGGATAACTTTTTACTAACAAGAAAGAATGAGAAATATTGCAACCCACGTTGATAAATCATGGAAACCATTTTTTAGGAACGAACAAAAACAGAGCTATTTTGCTGATTTAATGCACTTTGTAACAAACGAACGAGCCAACAATCAGATCTTTCCTGCCGAAGATGAAGTCTTTAATGCTTTTAAAATACCCATAAGCAATCTGAAAATTGTAATCCTAGGCCAAGATCCATACCACGGGCCTAACCAGGCTCATGGCCTTGCCTTTTCAGTAAAACAAGGTGTAAAACCTCCACCCTCCTTGCGCAATATTTTTAAAGAGCTTGCCCAATCGATCGATTTTTCAACACCTGATCATGGCGATTTAAGCCAATGGGCTAACCAAGGCGTGTTTTTGCTAAATACTGTTTTAACAGTAAGGGAAAACCAGGCCCAATCACATGCAGGACACGGATGGGAAATTTTCACAAATCATGTAATCCAATACATATCATCAAATTGCCAAACCGTGGTATTCTTACTTTGGGGAAGCAACGCCCACCAAAAAAATTGTTTAATAGACGCTAACAAACACCTGATCCTTAAAGCAGCCCACCCTTCCCCACTCTCGGCATATAGGGGATTCTTAGGTTGCGGTCATTTTAAAGCGGCTAACAACTATTTGGTAAGCAATGGAATAAGCCCAATTAATTGGCAGATTTAGCCTGTTTTATTGGCATTAAGATCCTTACAAGCTCATCCAATTACCTGCGAATTGTTTACTTTCGCACAAAATAAAATGATGATGAAACTGGTTTTTGCCACCAACAATAAACACAAACTAACAGAAATCCAGCAAATTGTTGCCGGTAACATTCAAATTCAAAGCCTAACAGAACTAGGTTGCTTTGATGAAATACCCGAAACCCAAGCTACCATTGCTGGTAATGCTTCACAAAAAGCGTGGTACATTTTTAACAAGTACAACTGCAATTGCTTTGCCGATGATACAGGCCTTGAAATTGATTTTTTGGATGGACGACCCGGTGTTTACTCAGCCCGCTATGCCGGTGAAGGACGGAGTTTCGAAGATAATATTCAAAAGGTTCTGGAAGAAATGAAACATACTACGGATCGCAGCGCCAGGTTTCTAACAGTGATTTCGTTGATAATTGATGGAAAGGAAACCCAATTTGAAGGATATGTAGAAGGTAATATCCTTGAAAAACCAATCGGCACAGGTGGTTTTGGGTATGATGCGATTTTCCAGCCAATTGGATTTGAAGAATCTTTTGCCCAAATGTCAGCACAACTTAAAAACTTAATCAGCCACAGAGGCATGGCAGTTAAGAAACTTACTGATTACCTAAAAGATAGAAGTCTTTAATGATTTCAAGTGAAACCGAATTACATTTCTACGTATTTGAACTATATGGGTAAAGATACCTAACTAAAAGCTTGAAAGAATAATGGTTGCATTCCTTTAGGTTTGCTTCGCCAGTTAAGGGCAAAAAAAAACCGGTACAATGACCGGTTTTTTTAAGGGGGCTTCTAAAAATTCTATATTCGAGGCTTGCGACTGAGCTAAAACCGGAGTTTACCTGAAGTAAATGAGGATTTTAGCAAAGGAGCATAACGATGAAGATTGGATTTTTAGAAGTTCCCTAAAGTATTTAGCTGTTTAAAAACCTCCTGAGAGCCTTTTTAGATCAGCATTAATGGCATCGGCAAGTTCTTTTCGGTTATATACCTCGGCCATTTGGCCTAAACGGCTCATAAGCGAAAGGTTCTCGCCGGCTTCTTGCTCAAACTGGCTTCGGAACGATCCCAAGGAGGCAAAATACGTCAACTCTTCTACAAATACAGCATGCAATGCCTTAGTCATTTGCTCGCCCTTAACGCTATCGTCGGCAGCAAAGTAAATTTCGGCAAACGGAATCATATACTTATCGAGCCTAATTTTTGATATTGGGAAGTAATACAAACAGGTATCCAACGCCTTAATAGCCTCTGCCTTCTTTCCTTTCATCAATAAGCTTTGGGCAACACGCATGTAATTCTGACGTACGATTTGTGTATTGCGGGAACTCTCACGATCAACAGTAACCCTTGGGTCGTGCAAATTGCCCCACTTGCAAACATTCACCAACTTTTCATAACAAGTATCGGTTGAAACACCGCCAATACCTCTAATATAGTTTTCAGCCTTAACGGGTATAAACTTGTAAACCATGCCCTCGAGGTGGCAGTATTTGTCAACATCCAGCGAACCGGAGACTGCAGAAGGGCTCGTAAAGTAAACCGGCCTACTCCAATTGTTGGTGGCTATAATGTCAAGCAACATCAAATCATTCTTATACAAATAGTTCTTCTTGATGTTAAAATCAATGTATGGCACAAGCTTACCCTTGTATTCTGCGGGAATAAGATTCGAGTTTTTTAATGCAACGGTATCAACTGGGATACGAATTCGTTTGGTGGGAATATAAGATAGAAGTTGTCCATCTCCATAATCGCGGCGATTGCGTTCGTCAGCTACAAATTTTATAATTTCTTTAATAGGGATATAGTCTCCTTTAGAATTCAACTCGATAACCGGAAGGATATCGTTGGAGCCCTTGGTATATTGATCGGGGCGTAAGGTAAGTGGCATAGGATCAGAGTCATAAACCTTTTTACCCATTTGATGGATATACCAATCGCCACTGGCCAACATAAAATTAACTACACGTATATCGGTTCTATGATTTTCAACCTCTTGTGCATACCAAAGTGGGAAAGTATCGTTGTCGCCATTGGTAAACAAAATAGCATCATCTTGGCACGAGTCGAGGTAGGAGAAAGCAAAATCACGTGCGGCATACTTATGCGAACGGTCATGGTCGTCCCAACCTTGTTCGGCCATAACTGCAGGCACAGCCAGGCAAAGAACAGTAGCCAGAACAGCCCCAGAACTACCTTTGAGCAGCTTTTGCAAGCCTTGGTAAACGCCTAGCACACCAAGGCCAATCCAAATTGTAAATGCGTAAAACGAACCCGAATATGCATAATCGCGTTCCCTGGGCTGCTGAGGTGTTTGGTTCAAATAAATTATAATGGCCAGGCCTGTCATTAAAAACAACAGAGCTACCACAAAGGTATCTTTCGAATCGCGGTTGAGATGGTAAAAGAATCCAATAAAACCCAAGATAAGGGGCAGCAGATAGAACTTGTTATGTGCTGGATTAGCCCAACTTGCTGGGTATTTATCCAAGTTACCAAGCCTAATTTCATCCAAAAATTTTATACCACTTATCCAGTTTCCATCTTGGATACCACCATGACCTTCCACATCATTTTGGCGGCCGGCAAAATTCCACATGAAATACCTGAGGTACATATGCCCTATTTGATAGCTAAAGAAGAAGCGAAGGTTCTCACTAAAGGTTGGTTTGGTAAGGGTTTCGGTTTTGCCATCGCGTGTGGTTACCTGTATTGGCACGCCTTCTATTTTGCCCCAATTCTCATACGACTTTACATGACTGGGTTTTTGGTTGCTGTACATACGTGGGAAAATGGTGCACATGCTCTTTTCGTACACAGGTAGGGTACCACGGCGTTGGTCAATAATAACGTATTTCCCGCTCTTTTCATCATGGTCGTAAATGGGTGTATTATCTTCGTAATCAGTAATGGGCGCATTGTAATAGGGCCCGTAAAACAAGGGTCGGTCTCCATACTGTTCACGATTGAGGTAAGGTAGCAAGCTTACCGCATCTTTAGGATTGTTCTCATTAATAGGCGTATTGGCATTGGCACGAATAACCAAAATCAGAAAGGAGGAGTATCCTATTATCAAAAATAAAAACGACAGTAAAACAGCATTTAAAAAATGTTTGCCTTTATGCGTTCTGTAAACAAGAACAATAACCAAGGCGGCAATCATCAACCTAAATAAAAAACTACCTGCTCCACTTGAACCTATCAAAACCATCAACAAAAAGAAGCCTCCGGCTATGGCAAACCATTTTATATTGGCATTGGGCTTACTGGTGTATTGAATACCAGTGGTGAGCATGGCAATGATCGAAAGTGTAAAAATGATGGTACCGGAGTTAAAAGGTAATCCAATGCTGTTTACAAAGAAAAGCTCGGTTTTAGAATATAGGTTCACAATATCTGGGATTAGGGCATACATAATGAAGGCCAAAATCAAGATAGATAGGAAAGCGGTTACAAAAATACCCTTCCACGAGGGTGTAAATTTCTTGTAGTAATACACAAAAGCAATGGCGGGAATAGCCAAGAGGTTAAGCAAGTGGACACCAATTGAAAGGCCAATCAAAAACGAAAGCAACACTAACCAACGGAGCGAGTGTTTCTGGTCAGCCACCAATTCCCATTTCAAGATGGCCCAAAACACCACGGCGGTAAAAAAGGACGACATAGCATAAACTTCGCCTTCAACAGCCGAAAACCAAAATGAATCGGAGAATGTATAAACCAAAGCACCTACCAAGCCGCTTCCAAAAACAGCAATCATTTGACCTGTTGTCATATCACCTTTAGGTGCAACAACTTTACGGGCTAACATGGTTATTGTCCAGAAAAGGAAAAGGATGGTAAAGCTACTCGAAAGCGCGGAGAGGGCATTAATCATAAGGGCAACCTGGCTTGTGTCGCCACCAGCAGCTAATGAAAACAACCTACCCAACAATTGAAAGGTAGGCGCCCCCGGTGGATGCCCAACCTGGAGCTTAAATGCCGTTGATATGTATTCTCCACAGTCCCACCAACTAGCAGTAGGCTCTAAAGTAAGGAAATAGACTGCCGTGGCTATGCCAAAGGTGATCCATCCCAATAAATTGTTCAGTTTTTGATACATCGTTTATCCCGAATTTAATTGTAAAAAAGGATTGGCTGCGAAGATAGCAATTTTGCATCAATTTATACGAAGCAGCCGGCTTAAAAGGTGTTATCAAGGCTTGGCTTGTCAAGCCCTAACAGTTGGATAAGGTGATTCTCAACCTCATCTAGTTGCCATTGCGGAGTGCTAGTGGCCCCTGATATCCCGATGGTTTTGCAAGCATTAAACCAATCAGCCTTAAGCTCTTTGGCATGTTCAATTTGATATGATCTTGCATTGTTTTTTAAAGCATACGCATAAAGCACCTTACCATTCGAACTACTTTTACCGCTCACAAATAGAAGCACATCAACCTCTTTTGCAAATTGCGCTAGCTTTGGGAGGCGCCCCGAAACCTGTTTGCAAATAGAATAAACGGGTGTAAAGAGCGTATCGGGCATTCCTTTTGCTCGGTAGTTATCTTTGATGATTTCAATAAGATGTGCGTACTTTTCTTCGCTCATGGTGGTTTGCGAGAACAAGGTTAAAGGCTTTTCATAATCCAAAAGCGAAGCATCTTTTAATTCAGCTATAATTACAGCTTTATTCTCAACTTGCCCATTCAATCCAATGGTTTCGGCATGGCCTGGTTTACCGAAAATGGCAATCTGACCTTCCACCTTTTTCATCAACTCCCAGTGCTGCGCAACTTTCTTTTGCAACTTTAGAACAATCGGACAGGTACCATCCAATATTTTAATGCCTTTGCGTTGCATTAACCCATAGGTTGATGGAGGTTCGCCGTGTGCACGAAAGAGCACTTTAGCGGGATTTAAAAGCGAAAGCTCAGATTGAGTTATGGTTTTCAAGCCCAACTCGCGTAAGCGCTGTTCTTCTGCTGGGTT
>CAZKHA010000007.1:13734-43351 GCA_964552325.1 uncultured Bacteroidales bacterium | reverse complement strand
GTAAGAACTGTTTTTAATTGCTGTCCTAGATTTTGTACAAAAATAAGACAAAATTCTTTAAAACCAACAAGGGAAGCGCTTTTTTAAAAATATTTTAACTAAGCCTAGGTCTTGAATGTGCTGTTTCGCGCATTCCCAACCGCCTTCTTCTTGCTGATTAAACAGCTACAAGCCATAAAAGGTTACAGTATAATTGGTGATTGTTGATAAATTGTTAGTAAGTTTTGGACTGCTTGCCAAAATACTAGCCGATTAAGTATCTTTTTTTGGCCATTTGAACCCTTGGAAATCTGGGCTTAGTTTCAAGTAATAGATGGTGAGATACATAGTGTTCTCCAGTTTTGTCTTATGATGAATCTTGGTTGTTGGTAAATTTAATCAAATGGTTAATTTTCGGCAGAGGCTTTTGTCTTGACTCAATCCAAATTGTATTCGAATCAAATCACAACACTTTTTTAAGACCCGTTTTAACCTGATCGATTATTCGAACAGGCATTTGCTAAACTCCCAGAGCACGATGCCAGCACTTACAGCCACATTTAGCGAATGTTTGGTTCCAAGTTGGGGTATTTCAACACAAGCATCGGCCATTGCCATCACAGTTTCGTCCACCCCATTTATTTCGTTTCCGAACACCAAGGCTATTTTTTTTTCTTTTTCGTACGAAAAAGTGCCAAGAAACATCTTAGGTTCAGCTTGTTCAATCACAACAATATAAAAGCCTTGTTGCTTTAGGCTTGATATGCAGTTAGTTGTGTGTTCATGGTATTCCCAGTCAACTGATTGCGTGGCACCTAGCGCGGTTTTTTCAATTTCGCGGTGTGGAGGAGTAGCTGTTATCCCGCATAAAAAAAGTTGGCTGACCATAAATGCATCACAGGTTCTGAATATTGACCCCGTATTGCTTTGACTTCTAATATTATCAAGCACAACTACCAAAGGCGACTTTGAGGTTTCCTTAAATTCTTGGACTGTCATCCTGTTCAATTGGCTATTACTGGTTTTTTGCATGCTGCAAAATTACTGGATATGTTTCGGGTGGGCAAAAGAGCGGACGAAAACATGGGGTCCTTTTAATTTTCGACTGATAAGTATAATTTTGCTGTTATAAAAATTTTTAAGCCTTGAGTGAAATAAAACCCGTGGCGGAAACTCCACTGATGAAGCAATACAACAAGATTAAGTCGAAATATCCCGATGCATTATTGCTTTTTAGGGTAGGCGATTTTTATGAAACCTTTGGTAGTGACGCGGTTAGGGCAAGTAACATCCTCGGTATTGTCCTCACCCGAAGGGCAAACGGTGCAGCGGCTTATATTGAATTAGCTGGCTTTCCCCATCACTCACTCGATACGTATTTGCCAAAACTTGTAAAAGCGGGCTTACGCGTGGCTATTTGCGACCAATTGGAAGACCCAAAGCTTACGAAGACAATCGTTAAGCGTGGTGTTACGGAGCTTGTAACTCCGGGCGTTTCGTATAACGACAAGATATTAGAGCAAAAAGAGAATAATTTCTTGGCTGGGCTCCATCTTGATGGAAAAAACTCGGGCATCTCGTTCCTCGATATCTCAACAGGTGAGTTTTATGTTGCTCAAGGCAATCCTGAGTATATCGACAAGCTCCTTCAAAACTTTAGACCCTCCGAAATTGTCCTTCAAAAGAATATGCTGCGCCATTTTACCGAGGTTTTTGGTGACAAGTATTATACAAACACATTTGATGACTGGGTTTTTACAAAGGAGTTTGGAGTAGAGACGCTACTAAAGCATTTTCAAACCGTCTCTTTAAAAGGATATGGCATCGAGCACCTTGATTATGCTATTATTGCAGCGGGTGCTGCATTGTATTATCTTTCAGAAACACAGCACGATCGCGTTAGCCATATTACACGAATTGCAAGGGTTGAGGAAGATCATTATGTATGGCTCGACCGTTTTACCATACGAAACCTTGAGCTTGTTTACCCGAATTCTGAAAATGCCATTACGCTGCTTCAAGTAATAGATCACACCATAACTCCGATGGGTTCTCGCCTATTAAGGAGGTGGATAACCATGCCATTAAAGGAACGTAGGCCCGTTGAAGAAAGGTTAAATATTGTCGACTACTTGAAATCGGACCAAACGCTGCGCGAAATGCTTAAGGCTCAGTTTCGTTTAACCGGAGATCTTGAACGGCTAATTTCTAAGGTTGCCGTTGGCAGGGTAAATCCTCGAGAAGTGTTGCAAGTTCGTAAAGCCTTGTTCGCCATTGACGAGATACGCTCTGCTTGCCTGTCGTCGGGCGATAAAGCTTTGATGGGTATAGGCGAGCAGTTGAATCCCTGTCATTTGATTCGAGATCGTATTGGTGTTGAACTACAAGAAGATCCACCTGCAGCTGTTAATAAAGGAGGTGTAATTAATAAAGGTTTTCATGCAGATTTGGATGAACTGAGAGATATTCTGTACTCAGGTAAAGATTATTTAAGCAAGATTCAAGCGCGTGAAATTCAGGCTACTGGGATTAGCTCCTTAAAGATTGGGTACAATAATGTGTTTGGGTATTTTCTAGAAGTTACCAATGCCCATAAGGATAAAGTACCCGAATCATGGAACCGCAAGCAAACCCTTGTAAATGCTGAACGATACATTACGGAGGAACTGAAAGATTATGAACAAAAAATTTTAGGAGCAGAAGAAAAGATCTTGGCTATTGAAACCCAGCTTTTTAATGATCTTGTGGTGGGTTTGGCTAATTATGTTCAGCCTATACAGCTAAACGCCAATCTTTTAGCAAAGTTGGATGTGTTGGCTAATTTTGCCTCATTGGCTATTTCAAATCGTTACAATCGTCCCATTTTAGATGATAGTACTGTGCTGGATATCAAGCATGGAAGGCATCCTGTTATCGAAAAGCAATTGCCCCCAGGTGATTCGTACGTGGAGAATGATTCGTTGTTAAATACAGATAATCAGCAAATAATAATACTTACTGGCCCAAATATGTCAGGAAAATCGGCCCTGCTTCGCCAAACTGCGCTTATTGTGTTAATGGCACAAATAGGCAGCTATGTTCCAGCAGAGCAGGCTCGCATTGGTATGGTTGACAAGATATTTACCCGTGTGGGTGCATCTGATAACATATCCTCGGGCGAGTCAACCTTTATGGTAGAAATGAATGAAACGGCCAGCATATTAAATAATGTATCGGATCGAAGCCTTATCATTCTCGATGAAATTGGACGGGGCACGAGCACCTATGATGGGATTTCTATTGCATGGTCAATAGTAGAATACCTCCATCAGCACCCACTATTCCGTCCTAAAATTTTGTTTGCCACACATTATCATGAACTTAACGAAATGGCTGGTTTGTTTCCAAGGATTCGTAATTATCATATTTCAGTCAAAGAGATCCGTAACAAGATAATCTTCTTACGCAAGTTGGTTCCAGGAGGCAGCGAGCATAGTTTCGGGATACATGTGGCCAAAATGGCTGGGATGCCTGCCGCTGTCATCGAACGGGCCAATGATTTGCTCGCCCAGCTCGAAAAATCGCACAACAGCGAAGCACTTGCCAGTAAACCTGTGGGTGTTGGGGCTAAATCTAAAAAGGAAGACAACTATCAATTAAGCTTTATCCAGCTCGATGACCCTTTGTTGTTACAAATTAAAGATGAAATAATTAACACAAATATTGATACCTTGACGCCTGTGGAGGCGCTTATGAAGCTGAACCATATCAAAGGGCTTCTGACCAAAAAAAAATAATTTTTCTTGTTTGGAATGTGGAAAAAGTTTTATATTTGCAGCCTGAAAAACGCACCAACGCGGAAGTAGCTCAGTTGGTAGAGCACGACCTTGCCAAGGTCGGGGTCGCGGGTCCGAGTCCCGTCTTCCGCTCAAATCCCGAAGATGTGAGGTCATTATCGGGATTTTTTTCTTTAAAACAAGCCCAGGTGGTGGAATTGGTAGACACGAAGGACTTAAAATCCTTTGGCCGCAAGGCCGTGCGGGTTCAAGTCCCGCCCCGGGTACCACAAGCCTTTAGTAATCTTTGCGATTGTTAAAGGCTTTTTTTTTGTCGTTTCCACAATTGCTTAGTCAAAAAACATCAAGGTATGTTGCTCACCCATGAACCCAACAGAAAGCTTGCCCCTAATACAGGTAAAATTTTAGACTTCCCTCTAGATCTTGATAATCCAATTACCCCATTCAATTTTTTGGTGCCAAATAGAATTGCACTTGATAATGGAACACCCCTGTTATGTGTAAATGCCAAAAGTGGTGCAATTACCCGGATAGATTTGGCTTATAAGGCTGGCAAATGGTATCAAACAAAACCACTTCTTGCATTTTTTGCAGGGCAACTGTTGAAGGAAGGCTTTGTGGAGGGAACATCATCAACAATTGCTGGTTTTTTTGAGTTTTATGGAGCCTATTTAAGCTTGTTAATTGAGAATGATTACGCTGTGGTTCAGTTATATTGCCAAAATAAGCACCTACCAATACTCTTGCCAGTCCTGGCAAAGGTATTGCGACATCCCCAATACCCAGCTCAAGAATTTGAAGCACTAAAAATGGCCCAAAAGCAAGACTTGATGATAAGCCTTGAGAAAGTAGCTTTTAGGGCACGTATGGAGTTCAACCGACATGTTTTTGGTGGAAATCATCCCTATGGAGGTATAACCATGCCGCATCATTTTGATGAAATTACCCGAGATGATTTAGTAGAATTCCATTCTAACACGTATGTTTATCCGCCGGACTATATTTTGTTGTCGGGCTTTTATGCCGATTCTGACATCAAACAATTGAATGAATGCTTTGGGTTGCTAAATGCTAAACCCAAGCAAGACCAACGTGTATTTGAAGTAACCACTTCATCAGCAAGATCTTTGCATATTAAACATCCGAATGCATTGCAGGCGGCCCTACGTATCGGAAAACCTTCCATTAAGCGTTCGGATTCTGATTACGTTTCGCTTCAATTGTTGACAACAGTTTTGGGAGGCTATTTTGGTTCTAGGCTTATGCGTAACATACGCGAAGACAAGGGTTTGGCTTATGGGATAAATGCTTGGCTTATGCCTCAGTTACATGCTGGAAGCCTCGTTATTTCGTCAGAAACCAATGTTGATAAAGGCTGGAATGCCTTGGAAGAGATAATGCTGGAAGTAAAGAAGTTGACGCAAGAGGCTGTTCCATCAGACGAACTTCAACTTGTAAAGAATTATATTACAGGTAGTTTTTTGCGGAGTATTGATGGGCCTTTTGGCTTGGCTGATCGAATTCGGCCCCTTCAAGAGGCCACGTTGACATCAACTTATTATACAACGTTTTTAAATAAGCTAAATGCGATAAGTGCAGAAGAATTGCTTCATGTGGCGCAAACGAACTTTATTGCAGAAAGTTTCTATACAGTAACCGTTGGTTTGTAATATCTTTATGGTCTAAACGTTGTAAAGGAATGAAACGGTTTCATTTTTTATTAATTGCTTGGTTTACTGCTATAACCATAAGTTCAGAGGCCCAATTGAGGCCAGTACACCTCAATTGTAGCGAAGTTGGAACTGACGGCAGTGTGAAGATTACTTGGGTTACCGAATACTCCACCGTTGAGTTTGCCGCTTACAAGGTTTATTATTCTAAGCAACGTGTTGGCCCATATTCCTTGCTCGACAGTATTACAGATATTGCATCAACGTCTTACACACATTTTTCTGCACAAGCCAATGATCAAAACGCTTATTATTACAATCTTACCTTGGCTGTAACTGGTCAATGGGTTATTTCTGATACAATTTCGGCTATTGGTGTCAGTCATTCGGTTGAGGGGCAGTCTATTGTGCATTTAGTATGGGACTCGTTATTATCGCCGGTTCCAGCCACCCTAGGTTATTACAACGTGCATTTGAAAGTTGGGTCAGGCTCGTGGAACGTGCTTGATAGCACCACAGAAACTCATTTTAGTGACACCACTTTTATTTGTGAAGATCGGTATTATAAAATTACAGTCAACAACGATGGTTGTGAATCAGTATCGAGCATCGAAAATATTCCACAAGACATTACCCAGCCTGCAGCCCCTCGCTTAGACAGCGTAAGCATAAATGCGAATGGAAAAGTTGTATTGGGCTGGACCCCAACTATAACAGATGACGTTCAGGGTTATTATATCTTTCGGCAATACGATAGTGGCATTTGGGATACGTTAGAAACAATCTATGGGGTTGCATCAAATTTTTATACTGACCCAGGTTTGAATCCCTACAATGGGAAATACCGGTTTTGTGTTGCGGCCTTTGATATGTGCGGTAATACAACGGGTGATATGGGAATTACACAAGCACAGCAATCGATGATGTTATTGCAGCCTCAGTTTGATGCTTGTGCCGATAGCGTGGTCCTTACCTGGACTGCTTACAAGAATTTTTATGGGGGTTTAAAGGGCTATAGGGTTTACTATAAAGAGAATGATGATGTGTTTTTGCCTTTGGCACTTGTTAATGATACAGTTTACGTGCATCGTGGGTTGGCAAATAATATCAAGTACTCCTATTTTGTTCGTGCCGAGGGGTATGATGGTTCACGCACCTCAACCACTGTTATCCGCTCTTTGCATGTACGCAAACCCGAAAGGCCCTCGTTTGAATACCTTAAGTATGTGACGGTTGTTAATAATTCGTATGTTGAATTGCAGCTATGGCCTGATTCTTTGCCACCAGTGCAGGGGTATCATTTGTTGCGATCAGAGAATCTTGAAGGTCCTTATGGCCTTTTAGCTCAACTAGATAGTACGAATATTAAGGATGTTTTTATTGACTCCACAGCTCAAGTAAGCAAACAGCAGTATTATTATAAGGTAGATGTGTTTGACAGTTGCAATGTGAACACATTAACATCTAACGTGATGAATAGCATTTTCTTACGTAATGCAGGTTCGGGATTGCTTTCTTGGAATACGTTCGATGGCTATGAAAACGGTGTAGAAACTTACCAAGTTTACAGGGAAATGACAGGAAGCACAGAGAAGATTGCAGATTTGGGGCCATTTACTACTGAATTTTTAGATCCTTCGTACACCCCCGATTTAAGCGCCGCTTATTATGTTGTTGCTGTTGAGGCTGATGGCAATCAGTTCGGATTTAAGGAGCTCTCCACATCTAATAAGATTACTCTTGATGCAGAATTTCGATTGTTTGTTCCAAATGCTATTACTCCAGCTCGTTCAACCAATAATATCTTTTTGCCAAAAGCCATATCTTTTGATGCCTCAGAGTTTTATATGGCTATTTTTCATCGGTGCGGGATGCGGATTTTTGAAACAACTGATTACACCAAGGGTTGGGATGGAAAGATTAACGGAGCTTATGTAAGTGCAGGAGCCTATGTGTATTATATCCGTATGCTTACACTTGATGGGAGATTTATGGAACAACGTGGACTGGTTGTTGTTGTTGATTGATTTTGAATTGTTTATGTTCAGTTCCATTCATTTTGTAGATAAGGTTAGCCAAACCTTAAGCATACATTAATGTAAACATCTTTGAATAAACCAAGGTTTAAATTGGTTATTTTTATAAATTTGCACGGCAAAAGCTGCAATTAATGACACTTTCAAATCACAAATTCATCGGCGAGGGGCTCACATATGATGATGTCTTGCTGGTGCCCGCATATTCGGAAGTTTTGCCACGTGAAGTGGATCTTTCGTCACTCTTTAGTCGCAACATACCTGTAAAGGTGCCCATAGTTACCGCCGCCATGGATACGGTTACGGAGTCAGGCATGGCCATTGCTATTGCACGTGCCGGAGGCATTGGTGTATTGCACAAAAACATGTCTATTGATAGTCAGGCACTTGAGGTTAGAAAAGTAAAGAGGGCTGAAGCGGGAATGATCCTAGATCCCATTACCTTAATAGAGTCAGCCTCGGTACAGGATGCGCTGAACATTATGCGAGAGTATAAAATTGGAGGAATTCCTGTTGTTAACGATAAAAAGGTATTAGTAGGCATCGTAACCAACCGCGATTTACGTTTTGAACGTAACTTAGCTAAACCGGTGGCCGATATCATGACCCATAACGTGATAACTACAAATGAGTTTACTGATTTTGCAACGGCTGCCTTAATTTTACAGGAACACAAAATTGAAAAGTTGCCCGTAGTTGATAAGGAAAGGCACTTGATTGGCCTTATTACCTATAAAGATATTATTAAGTTGCAGTCGATGCCAAATGCTGCCAAAGACAAAAGCGGAAGGTTGCGTGTGGCAGCAGCAGTAGGCATTGCACATGATACACCCGAACGTGTTGAAGCTCTTGTAAATGCAGGTGTTGATGCGGTTGTAATTGATACAGCACATGGTCACACTAAAGGTGTTATTGAGATGGCTCAGCTTATTAAAGCAAGATTCTCTGATATTGATATAGTGGTTGGGAATATCGCTACAGCTGAAGCAGCCAGAGATCTAGCAAAAATTGGGGTGGATGGCATAAAGGTTGGCATAGGGCCAGGATCAATCTGTACCACACGCGTGGTGGCAGGTATTGGTGTTCCGCAACTTACAGCCGTAATGGAAGTTACTGAAGCCCTTAAGGGTACAGGTATTCCAGTTATTGCTGATGGAGGTATCCGTTACACGGGCGATATTGTAAAAGCCCTTGCAGCTGGTGCAAGTACAATAATGGCAGGTTCGTTATTTGCCGGTGTTGACGAAGCCCCGGGCGAAACCATTATTTACGAGGGAAGAAAATTCAAGACCTATAGGGGCATGGGCTCTGTAGAAGCTATGCAACAAGGTTCAAAAGACCGTTACTTCCAAGACATGGAAGATGATATAAGGAAATTAGTACCCGAAGGTATTGTAGGGCGAGTGCCTTACAAAGGATCTTTAATGGAAGTGGTTCATCAATTGGTTGGCGGACTAAGGGCTGGTATGGGTTATACCGGATCTGCCAATATCAGTAAGTTACAAGAAGCGAAATTCATGCGTATTACCCACGCCGGAATTTTAGAAAGCCATCCACATGACATAACCATTACCAGAGAAGCGCCCAATTACAGTAGATAATTTTGCAAACCCAATACTAAAAACTCAAAATTCAAGTTTATTTTAAAGCTAAAAAGCAACGTATAACTTATGAAAAAATCATTTTTACGCTCTATTAGACTTCACATGGCCATAGTGATTGTTTCACTGATGGTTACTTCTGGCGGTTTTGCACAAAACCAAAACCAAGTTCTCCTTTCGATTGATGGGATAGATATTACGGTGTCTGAATTTATGAATGTGTACAAAAAGAACAACATTCAAACGGAAGTAATTGATAAAAAGACACTTGATGAATACTTGGATCTTTTTATCAATTTCAAACTCAAGGTTCGTGATGCCGTTGCCAATGGCCTTGATTCCGCTAAATCATTTAAGGATGAGCTTGCAGGATATCGCAAACAGCTTGCTGCACCCTACTTTGTTGACGATAACGTAGTTGAAGGCTTGATAAAGGAAGCTTATGATCGTATGCAATGGGATGTAAGAGCTAGTCATATTCTGATTAAATGCGAGCAGAATGCTTTACCCAAAGATACCTTAGCTGCCTTCAAAAAAGTTAGTGAGATCTATGAAAAAATTAAGTCAGGGGCTGACTTCGGCAAAATGGCTGCAGAATTCTCCGACGATCCATCAGCCAAGGATCGCGAAGCTAATAACCAACACCCTTTCTTAAAAGGAAACAATGGCGATTTGGGCTTTTTTACGGTGTTTAACATGGTTTACCCTTTTGAAACAGCCGCTTATAAAACCGAAGTTGGACAGGTTTCAAAACCCATCCGTTCAAATTTTGGCTATCATTTAATTAAAGTTTCTGATAAACGCCCCGCGTTGGGAAAGGTGCAGGCCGCTCATTTGTTCTTGCAAATACCGCCAAAGTCCACACTTCAAGATAGCTTGAAAATAGCTGCCAAAATTGATTCACTATACCAACGTGTGATAGCTGGTGACAAGTTTGCTGAATTGGTTACAAAATTCTCAGATGATAAAGGCTCAGCGCAAAATGGAGGAGCTTTGCCTTGGTTCACTTGCAATAGATTAGTTCCAGAGTTTATCCTAACAGTTTATAACCTGAAAGATACAGGAATGGTAGCCAAACCCGTTTTAACATCCTATGGTTGGCATATTATAAAACTCCTTGATCGTAAAGCTATTGGTGCATACGAAGACAATAAGGCCGATCTAAAGCAAAAGATTGTGAAGGATATGAGGCACGACAAAAGCAAGGAAAGTGTGATAGCGCGTATAAAATCAGAATATAATTTTAACGAGAATTCAAAAGCGTTAACAGCGTTCTATAAAGTTGTAACAGACAGCATACTGAATGCCAAATGGAAGGTAGCCGAGGCCGCTAAACTGCGCAAAAAATTATTCACTCTTAATGGCATTGAATATAACCAACAAGCATTTGCGGCTTACTTGGCCAAAAACCAAAAGAAGGAAAAACCGGAGCCTATCGAATCATACGTTAACCGTAAATACAAAAGTTTTGTGGAAGAGACCTTGTTAGCATACGAGGATACCCAACTTGAAAGGAAATTTGAGGATTTTAGGCTAATCGTTAATGAATATCGCGATGGAATATTATTGTTTGACCTGACACAACGTAAGGTGTGGGACAAAGCCGTTAAAGATACTATTGGGCTCGAGGCTTTTTTTGCAACAGTTCGATCTAATTATGTTTGGGAGGAACGAAAAGAAGCCATTGTGGTAACCTTTAAAAACTTGAAATCGGAGAGTGAAGGCAATGATTTAGTTTATATGGCAAACGATATGTTGTTAAAGGAAAAGCTTTCATTTGAGCAACTAAGGGAACGTATAACAACAGATTCAACTTATACAGGTTCGGTTGAGCTCGAAAAACTAGTTAAGGGCGAGAATGAACTTGTTGATAAACTTACTTCGGTAGGCCAAACACAAAAGAAGGTAATGATCGATGGTGCTGAAAAGTATAATGCCACCCTGGTTTACCTTAATCGAGTACTACCCCCGGCACCTAAAGAATTGGCTGAAGTAAAGGGCTTGGTAACGGCTGAGTACCAAAACTACCTTGAAAAGGAATGGATTAAAGAACTCAGGGTTAAATATCCATTTACGGTAAACAAAGAGGTTTTTGAAAGTATTAAATAATTAAAAATCTGTATATTGGAGATTGCCCGGGCTGAGTTCCCGGGCATTTTATCTAGAATGACCCCACATAAGTATCCTTATATTATCCTATTCTGCTTGCTGCTGCTGTTTGCCGCATCCTGCAAATACCTGAACCGTAACTTGGGGGCTGAAGAGCCCGTGTTGGCACGTGTTTATGATGATTATCTGTATGCTTCGGATGTGAAAAACCTTGTGCCTGCAGGCACAAGCCCAAACGATAGCTTGATTTTGGTTAAAAACTATGTTGAGAATTGGGTGCGCAACAGGTTGGTTTTAAATAAGGCCAACGATAACCTTACCAAAGATCAAAAGGATTTTGCCAAACAACTGGAGGATTATAGGAATTCGTTGGTAGTTTATACTTATGAAAGTCAGTTGATCAAGCAAAGCCTTGATACCCTGGTTAAAGATGATGAAATAGAAGCTTATTACGATGCTAACAAAAGCAATTTTTTGTTAAAGGATCACATCGTAAAAGTGGCCTATGTAAAGCTTTATGCCGATTCGGCTCGGGCAATTAAAACGGCTCGTAAGTTTTTGGAGCCTGATTCGCTGGTAGACTATGATCGTTTTGAGAAATTTTGCCTAAATAGGTCAACAGCCTATTTGGTGAGTATAAATTCATGGCATAATTTCCGTGATTTATTGCAGACAGTGCCTATTGATTCGTACAACGAAGAAGACTTTATCCAGAACCGTAAACTCATTGAAGTTAATGCTTATCCCTTTGTATATATATTACGGTTTTACCAGTTTACGCTAAAAGATGCCTTATCGCCCTTGAGTTTTGAACGAAACAATATAAAAAGCATCATCATTAATATGCGAAAAGTGGAACTCGTGAGCAAAATGCAAGATGAGCTTTACAAGAACGCATTGAAGAACAAAGATTTTGAAGTATTCTAATAATAATTACATGAAAAAATACATTTTCCTTATTGCCCTGGTTTTAGCTAACGTATTGAGCTATAATTTATTCGGCCAACCCAGCCAAGCAGTTGTTGATGAGGTGTTGGCGGTAGTAGGGTCTAAGATCATCCTTAAATCCGATATTGAAACGCAATATATACAGTTTAGGGCTCAAGGGAACATTAAGGGAAGTGCACGCGAAACCAAATGTGGCATACTTGAATCGATGCTTTTTAATAAACTCTTACTAAACCAAGCTGATATTGATAGTGTGGAGGTTACAGAAAAGCAGGTGGAGGGCGAGCTCGACAGAAGGGTTAAGTATTTTATTCAGCAGATTGGGTCAAAAGAAAAACTTGAAGAATATTTTAAGAAGTCGCTCTTCGAAATTAAAGAAGAGTTTCGGGATATTATCCGGGATCAAATGCGGGTTGAAATGGTTCAAAGCTCAATAGCTAAGAATGTTACTATTACCCCCTCCGAAGTACGTAGCTTTTTAAGAAGTTTGCCATCTGATAGTATTCCGATGGTTAATGCTGATTATGTGATTGGTCAGATTGTGAAAAACCCAAAAGTTGGTATTGCCGAAGAGATAGAAGTAAAAGAGAAACTTAGGGCTCTCCGGAAACGTATTTTGGATGGCGAAAGCTTCAATACCATGGCAATCCTATATTCTGAAGACCCCGGCTCGGCCCAGAAAGGCGGCGAAATCGGCCTCTTTGGTCGTGGCGAGCTTTACCCAGAGTATGAAGCCGCAGCTTTTAAACTAAAACCGGGCGAAATAAGCGATATTGTTCAAAGTAAAGCAGGCTTTCATATCATTCAGCTTATCGAGCGAAGAGGCGATTATATCAATACACGGCATATTTTAATTTCACCTAAAGTCTCTCCCGAAGAATTGGCCAAATCAGCCAATGTGCTTGATAGCTTAGCAAAATTAATAAAGTCGGGCAAGCTTACCTTTGACGAGGCTGTTCCAAAGTTTTCGGATGATCCAAACAAGATTAATGGAGGCCTTATGGTGAATAATGAAACCCAAACAACACGTTTTGAACCCGACCAGCTTGACCCGAAAGTGTTTTATGTGATTGATAAACTTGAAGTAGGGCAAATTTCAAACCCAGTGCCCTATAAAAACGACGATAACAAGGATGCTTATCGAATACTATACCTAAAAGAAAAGACCAAACCACACAAAGCAAATCTTAAAGAAGATTATGATAGGATTCAAGGTTGGGCTATGGGACAGAAAAGGCAAAAAACACTCGACCAGTGGGTTAAGCTTAAGGTTAAAGAAACCCATATCCATATAAATGAATCTTACAGCGACTGTAACTTTACGCAGTCGTGGCTCAAAACAGAAACAAAATCCAAGTAACAAATTATGATTAACTATAAGAATGATGCCGAAGCCGTTGAAGGCCTACATGATGCATATAAAGACCTAAAGAATGAAATAGGAAAAGTTATCATTGGCCAGCACGACACTATTGATAACGTGCTGATTTCTATTTTTAGTAAAGGCCACTGTTTGCTAATAGGGGTGCCTGGCCTAGCTAAGACCTTGTTAGTGAATACTATATCAAAAGTATTGGGCTTATCGTACAGCCGTATTCAATTCACGCCCGATCTCATGCCCAGCGATATTATTGGTACGGAGATTCTTGATGAAACCAGACGGTTTAAGTTCCTGAAAGGACCAGTGTTTGCCAATATTATTCTTGCCGATGAAATTAACCGTACCCCACCCAAAACCCAATCGGCCCTGCTCGAGGCCATGCAAGAAAAATCGGTAACAGTTGCAGGTACTTCTTATAAGCTTGATGAACCTTTTTTTGTGCTTGCAACCCAGAACCCAATCGAGCAAGAAGGTACTTACCCTCTACCTGAGGCTCAGTTAGATAGGTTTATGTTTAACATTTGGCTTGGCTATCCAAGTGCCGAAGAAGAGATGCGCATTGTTAAAGCTACTACAGGTGAGCACGTTCCACAAGTGTCGGTTAGACTCCAATCCGACGAGATCAAGTTTTATCAAAATTTGATTTTGAAAGTTCCTGTGACCGACAATGTATTGCAATATGCTGTAAATCTTACCGGTAAAAGCCGCCCTGGAACTGCAAAAGCCCATGCTTGGGCTAACTCTTATTTAACTTGGGGTGCTGGGCCGCGAGCTTCACAATACCTCATACTTGGTGCTAAATGCCATGCTGCTGTTAAAGGAAAGTTTTCACCCGATGCAGACGATGTAAAAGCCGTAGCTACTGCTGTGTTGAGGCATCGATTAGTTAGAAATTATAAAGCTGAAGCTGAAGGTATTTCAGTTGAGGCCATAATTAAAAAGTTGATGGAGGCATAACGAATGATGAAAGTATTTAAAGCCATTGGGTTTTTTTGCTTACTAGCTGTAAGCCTGCAACTAAAAGCTGGTGAAGGTATGTGGTTGCCCATTTTGCTTGAGCAGCTTAACCAAAAGGAAATGCAGGATATGGGTATGCGTATAAGTGCGCAAGATATCTACAGCATAAATAATTCGAGTTTGAAAGATGCCATCGTGTTGTTTGGCGGAGGTTGTACTGCCGAAATAGTTTCTAACCAAGGGCTTATCCTAACTAATCATCATTGTGGCTATGGGAGGATACAAAACCATAGTAGTTTAGAGCACGATTATTTGAAGCATGGTTTTTGGGCCAAGGATTTGAATGAAGAGCTTGCTAACCAAGGGCTAACGGTTTCATTATTAGTACGTATGGAAGATGTAACCAGTAAGGCTCTTGATGGCGTTACGCCAGCCATGAACGAATCTCAACGCAAGAATCGTATAGCCGAGAACTGTGTAAGCATCCAAACCAAAGCTTCTGAAGGAACGCATTACCAATCAGTTGTTCGTTCATATTTTGCTGGCAATGAGTTTTATTTGCTGGTGTACGAAGTGTTTCAAGATGTTCGTTTAGTTGGGGCGCCACCTTCAAATATTGGCAAGTTTGGCGGCGATACCGATAACTGGATGTGGCCAAGGCATACGGGCGATTTTTCACTATTTCGCATCTATGCCGATAAAGACAATAAACCGGCTCCTTATTCCAAAGACAATGTGCCTTACAAGCCTAAGAAACATCTCTCTATATCATTAAAAGGTGTTGAAAAAGGTGATTTTACGATGGTATTCGGTTACCCAGCCAATACCCAAGAGTATTTGCCTTCTGATGCTGTACAACTAAATACCGAGTTATTGAACCCAATTCGGATCGGTTTGCGTCAGATTCGGCTCGATATCATGGGTTATTCAATGGATACAAGTGATTTAGTGCGAATTCAATATTCAGCAAAGTATGCTGGAATTGCCAATAGCTGGAAGAAATGGCAAGGTGAGAGTTTGGGTATTAAGCGTTTAATCGCATTAGATAAAAAGCGGGCTTACGAACAAGCATTCAATCAATGGTGCCAGTCATTACCTGAGGCCAAACAGAAATATGGTGCCCTTTTAGCCAATTATTCTCAAATTTATGATTCCTATTCCTTCCTTAAGGCCTCCGAAACCTATTTGAATGAGGCCGGAATGGCCGTGGAGCTTTTAAGGTTTGCGCGTTCGTTCGAAAAGTTGGTAAAGCTTGCTAAAGACGAAAGTACAACAAAGGAAAAAATTGAGGAGCAAATAAAGGCTTTTGTAAATGGGTCATATGCTTTTTTTAAGGATTTTCAGCCTAAGCTTGATCGGGAAGTGATGGTGCGCTTGCTTTCAGAATATGCAAAGGCCAAGAATAAGCTAATGTATCCTGCCGTTTTGAGTGAGGTGGAGAAGAAATATAAAGGTGATTTTTCGGCATATGCAACGTATGTTTTCTCAAAATCAATGTTTGTAAATGAAGCTGAATTAACTGATTTCCTGGGTGGTTTCAGCCGTTCTTCAGTAAAAAGGATCGAAAAAGATCCTGCTTATCTTTTAGCCTCTCAGTTGGTTGCTTATTCCAAGGCCAACATCGAACCCGGAATTAAATCGAACGAACGTTCAATTGATAGTTTGCAACGACTCTACATGCAAGCTCAGCGTGAAATGGATCTCCAAAAACGCTTTTATCCCGATGCCAATTCTACACTTAGGGTTGCATATGGTAAAGTAGATGATTATAAGCCCAAAGATGGCACTTTTTATAAGCATTATACTACACTTGATGGTATCATAGAGAAGGAAGATCCAAGTGTGTTTGATTATGTGGTTGAACCTAAGCTTAAAGCGCTTTATCTGGCAAAAGATTACGGAAGATATGCCAGTAAATCAGGCGATATGCGTGTTGCTTTTACGGCTTCAAACCATACAACCGGAGGTAATTCGGGCAGCCCAGTGCTAAATGCTGATGGACATTTGGTTGGGATAAATTTTGACCGAAACTGGGAAGGTACTATGAGCGACCTGATGTATGACCCAGCTATGTGTCGCAATATCAGCCTCGATATACGGTACTGCTTGTTTATTATTGACAAGTTTGCTGGAGCTACACACTTGGTTAACGAAATGACTATTGTGGAATAAGGCCTAGGCCTTTGCTAAAACTCAAGATAAAACTCAGTAGTGAGTTGCTTGTAAGCTGTTGTAAAAGTGCCATCAGAATTGTGAATTGCAAGTTCTGAGATTAAGCATGCTTTGTGTTCGCGCTCAAATGTTGCTAATACTCTGCGGCAAGGCTTGCCGGGTGTTGAAAACACACGCATAAGATTTGAGGGATAAAACGGCGTTTTTTGGGCTAGATTTTCGAAAGTTATATACTCCGCCATAGGCAGGATAACCGTAAAACTGCCGTCAAGAGTCATAAGTCTGTCAATTCCAATAAGCAGTTCTTCAAAGGCTAAGGTGTCGTCGTGCCGGGCTTGGTTGCGTATGGGATCAGGTACCTTTAAGCAATTTCTGAAAAAGGGTGGATTTGAAACAATTAGGTCAAATTTGGTTCTGGGATAATAGTCTTGTAAGCGCGAATGAACGGCTGTTAGTCGGGTATTCCATGGGCTGTTTGCAAAGTTTCTTCTAGCTTCTGAAATAGAGGCCTCATGCATGTCTATTGCCGTAATGTGTGCGGAGCTTCGTTGTGCCAGTAGAAGGCCAATCACCCCGCTACCTGTGCCAATATCAAGTATAGATTGCGCTGAATAACAGTTGGCCCAGGCTCCAAGCAATACGGCATCGGTGCCCACCTTCATACTGCTTCGTTGGTGCTCAACAGCAAATTGCTTAAACCGAAACATGGTGCTATTGGTTTAAATCAAGAAGTCCGTCAGGTAAGTTTACTTCAATGGTTTTGCGCTTCTTGTTTATGTTAACAACAAAGTTGTCGTTAAAGGGGATAAGGATTTCTTTTTCACCGTTAAATACTTGGATGAGCACATTGGAGTTGTAATCAAGTATGTTGTTGGCAATCCCAATTAGGCCGTGGTTGACATCTTTTAGTTGATATCCTTTTATTTCATGGGTATAAAACGTGTCTTCTTCTGCTTCGGGCATTTTGTCGTTTGGCAAGTAAACATCAAGCCCAATGAGCTTTTTTGCTTTATCAGGGTTGTCGTAATCTTCAAATTCGGCAATTAGCGCATTATTAGCAACTTTCATCGATTTGAAAAAGAACGGTACCAAGCCTTGGCTTATTTCGAGCAATACTGTTTGGATGGTTCGTAATTCATAGGCAGCAACACCCGAAATGTTTATCAATACAGCTCCATTGGTACCATGTGTTTTTCCAATATGGCCTATTAAAGTGCTGGCTTCTTTATTCATTGATAATTTGTGAGATTATAAGATTTGGATTATTTTGCTAAGGTAGCTTTTTCCAAAACGTTAGGGTTGAGTGTAGGAAAAGTTATTTGGGGCAATTGTGTTGTGAATATAAAAAAACCCGGGCAGAAGTCTGACCGGGCTTATGATTTGGTTCCGAAGAATTATTCAGCAGCAGGAGCTTCTGGGTTTTCTACTTCGGCGGGTTGATTAGCTTTAGCTTGGTCGGCCAATTTCTTGGCTATTGCAGCTTCTTTTTCTTCCCTAACTTTTTTCTCAGCTTCTAACTTGGCTTTTACCTCGCCCTTGGCAGCAAGCTGCTTTTCTTTCATTTTGGAGCTGATTTTTGCTTCTTTTGAGGTTAACCATTCATTGAACTTAGCCTCAGCTTGTTCCGATGTTAAGGCACCTTTTTCAACGCCCTTAAGAAGGTGCTTTTTAAGCAATACTCCTTTATACGACAAAATAGCATTAACCGTTTCAGTGGGTTGTGCGCCAGCTTGTAGCCAATATAGCGCCCTTTCCATGCTGATGTTGATTTCTGCTGGTTGGGTTATGGGGTTATAAACCCCAACTTTTTCAATAAAACGACCATCACGTGGTGAACGGGCGTCAGCCACAACGATATGGTAAACAGGCTGTCCTTTTTTACCGAAACGTTGCAATCTTAATTTAACTGCCATAAGTGTTTGATTTTAAATTATCTTTGTTTACGAAAAACAAGGCTGCAAAGATGCAACTTTTTTTTGAGATAATGGCTAAAGTTTGTGCTTTTTTCAAAACCAGGCCTGTGTGTAGTCTGTTTTATTGGAGATTTTTGTTAACAAAACACTTATTTCAAAACCGCTGCTTTGCTACTGAAACAGTTCATTTTAGCAATCTTGACCAAGTTAAAGCCAGGCTATTGAAAATTTCCGCTTCAACATCTTTATCTTGTTGGCACAACAGTTCTTTTGAACGATTGTACACTTACTGCCCAATTTCGGGTGGTCGACTGGGTTTTTAGCTTGCAAATATGTTGATCCTTATGTTTATACAGCGAAAGAAGTTAGTCAAAGTTGTTTTCATAATTGCCTGCCCCACATCTTTCCCTGCCATGCATCCCTTCGTTCAAACTCATTTTCAATTTTTTTGAGGATGGCATCACCGCGAAGCAAACCCCAATCAGGGGCAATAACATAGCGAGGTGGTGCTTCGCCGGTAAATCGTTCAATTACAATGCTTGGGTTTAGGAATTCGGCATAACTAACCACAAATTCTATATACGAATCAAGGGTAAAAAGTTGATAATCTTGAGGTTTTTTTGCAAAGTCGTGCTCCATGGCTGTTCCCATAATTATCTGTAACTGATGGAATTTGATGGTTGTTAAGGGTAGTTTGCCAATAATACTGGCGGTTTCAAGCATTTCTTGCTGGCTTTCGCCGGGTAAGCCAAAAACCAGATGCGCTCCCACTTTAAGGCCTTTAGCAGCAGTAAGGTAAATGGCCTCGGCTGCTTCTTCGTAGGTATGCCCTCTGTTTATGCGTTTTAGGGTGTTGTTGTTAACTGATTCAATACCGTATTCAATTATAATGTAGTGGTCTTTGGCTAATTGGGCAAAATATTCAAGTTTTTCATTATCAATACAATCCGGGCGTGTTCCTATAACCAAGCCACAAACATCGGGTGTGCTCAAGGCTTCTGCATAAATTTGCTTTAGGCTTGACAAGGGTGCGTAAGTGTTTGAAAAAGCCTGAAAATAGGCTAAGTACTTGCTAGCACGACGATAGCGCCAGGCATGAAATTCTTTCCCTTCTAATAACTGTTGGGTTACACTTTTGTGAGGTTGGCAATACGACGGGTTAAAGGCATCGTTGTTGCAATAGGAACAACCACCAAGTCCTTTGGTTCCATCACGGTTTGGGCAGGTAAAGCCAGCATCGATGCTTAATTTCTGTACGCGGCTGCCAAAAGTGCGCTTAAAATACTCGGTATAAGAATTAAAGCGGCGTGTATGTCCCCAGGGGTAAAGCATGGTAATGAATTGTTTATCAATAAAACAAAGGCTGCCCTTGGATATGGACAGCCTTTGAAAACAAAATTTTAAATAGGTTTATTTGGCAACCCGTTCAAGCCATTTTAACATGAAAATCATGGTAAGCATCGATAGGGTACATGCCACAACAAATACCGTCCAGGTTAACCAGATCGGAATAGCCTGGTAAAGGATTGCGCCAATGAAAAGCAATTGGTTGCCAAGAGCAGTAGCGCCTAGCCAACCGCCTTGCATGATACCTTGGTATTTTGGAGGAGCAACTTTTGAAACGAAAGATATGCCCAAGGGTGAGATAAACAACTCAGCCACAGTCAAAATAAAGTATGTTCCAATAAGCAGGAACGGTGTAACCTTTTCAGTTACATCCATTACCCGGATGGTGTTAACTACGGTTTTTCCAGTTTCGGGGTCCTTAATTTTTTCGAATAGCGAACTCCACAAAGGAAGGTCAGAAATATACGATCCGATAGCCATTACAACAAAGCCTATGGCAGCTATACCCATACCTATGGCAATTTTTTTAGGGGTAGATGGTTCGATTCCTTTGGCACGTAAATAACCAAAAAATGCCATAATTATTGGAGTCAGGAATACCACAAAAAATGGGTTTATAGATTGGAACAACTCAGCACCTTGCAAGGTGGTGAACCCCAAGCTTAATTTCATTTGGCTTAAATCGGTGTATTCTTTTGCAAAGTAGGTAAGAGTCAGCCCATTTTGATGGAAAGAGAACCAGAAGAAAATTACAATGCCAAAAACAGCGAACAGGGCATACATACGTTGCTTAACTTCTTTGATGTCCATTTCGAGGTTGGCAGTGTTTTTAGGATCCGCTTTAGCAGTCTTAACTTTTGGGTCAGGGAACCTTCTTTTGTTGGTTAAATAGATGGTCAAAGATATTGCCATTGCAAAGATTGCAACGCCAAAAGCATAATGAAAACCAGTGGTAAAAGCATTTAAGTATTCATTGGCAAAAGCTGCTAAATCGGTAATGGGTTTTCCGCTAACTTCTGACGCAAGCTTAGTGAATTTTTCAGTAGCATCTGGTTTTAACGTGTTTCCCAAAAAACTGTGGCACAAAGCTGGTAAATCGGCATTATAAGAGAAGCCCTTTGTTCCAAGCCACCAGTTGCGAACACCAACAGCAGTTAATGGGGCAAATATGGCACCAACATTAATGAACATGTAAAACCATTGGAAACCAGCATCACGCATTTTGCTGTATTGGTTGTTGTCATACATCTGGCCTACCAAAGCTTGTAGGTTGCCTTTAAAAAGCCCGTTGCCAAATGCAATAACAAACAACCCCAAACAGGTGAGTACCAGCATTAAAACGTAAGAATTACTAGGGATAGGGGTGTTGGTAGGGATAGCAATCAAGAAATAACCTATGGCCATTATAATCAGACCAATAAGTATTGTTCCTTTGTAATTACGGGTTTTATCGGCAATTAAACCCCCTACCAAAGCTAAGATGTAAATTGAGGCGTAGAATACTGAGTAGATGATGCCCGCATTTGTGCCATCAAGGCCAAATTTTGCCTGCAAAAACAAAACCAAGATGGCCATCATGGTGTAAAAGCCAAATCGTTCGCCCATATTTGCCAGGGCCGCAGCGAGCAATCCTTTAGGATGTTCTTTAAACATAAAATGTGTGTTTAGTGAATAATTGGAATGATTGGGAATTTGTCTAACTGCAAATATAGCAAGAAAACCATTCTGCGCAAATTGTACTTTGAGCTTCGTGCTCAATATCGAATCCCCTTCAATGTGTTGTCTTTGTTATATATGGGGTTGTGTTCGGACTCTCCCGAGCTTAGCTTCTTGCTTTTGGTTTTGGGATAACACGGTAAAACTGCTTGCTCCCATGGCATAAGGTTTTTTTTACGTGACCAATCGCTCACTTTTCTTTAACTACTCACTTAGTTTGCAAGAACAAAAGTTTTCTTAATCCAACACGATTATAGCTTAAACTTCATGGTAAACACAAACGTAAAATTTTGCAAGGTTTTTGGCAAGCTATAAGCGCCATAACGATAAGCCGATCCCAATCCAAGGGTATAAAACCCCATATTCAATAGTTTGTGTGCGTAAATGCCTGATTCAAAATAGCCTAGGCTTGGGGCTTGCATCACGATGCCTTGGTGGTTTGATGCATTCGAAAGGCTACCAATTAGCGCATTTGTAGTTAATTCAAATTCGGGTTGTAGGTATTTGCTGCGCCCGAGCAATTTTCCGAAATCATGGCTCAAAAAACCGGCTATAAACTTATCGCTATAAAATTCATTCAATCGCATGGTGGTGAAACTGCCTGGCGAGTAGAGCGTTAAAGGGCCGTACGATGCCTTGGCATTGAATAGGTTGCTTGCTGGAACATCACCTTGCGCTAAGCCGGCATCAATCTTTAAAGTGGTTTTCCCTAAGTATTTTACATAAAACGATTTGCTGGCCGAAAAATCGTAACGGGTATAGTTGTACCCTCCATCAATGGCCGTAATACCCTTTGTAAACTTAAATTGTACAACCGGATAGTCAGTGGCTAAAGCTAGCTTCGAACGTGCCGATAGCAGGAATTTCTCACCATATACCCAACGGAATCCAGCTTGAATCTCAGTGAAATGAAAACGCTTCTGAGGAGTTTTATTTATAAGGTAAATGTATTCATAGCCGGGTGTTTTGGTTTCAACCGAACCCCCTAAATAAACCATTACATACCGTAAGGTTCTAAAAGCCAGTTGTGCCTTATGGCCCTGTATGTAATCCATACGGTTAACCAGCAAATCCCTGAAATAGTCGCCGCTTGATAGGTTTTTCTTGGAATCAAAAAAATCAGTCCCGCCTGATTCTATCACATCATATCGATAACTATATTTTAAACTTATGTCGTTATGCCTATTAATTAACCAGCTACCAAATCCTCCGTATTTTGCTGTTTGGTCTTTAAAGCCATAGCCCCAATACCCGCCAAGTTTAAGCTTTTGAGAGATTTTGTTTGAGGTTTCGAGCCCAATGCCAACATAAAAACCTTCAAAAGAATTGTATCGCAGTAGTTTGTTGATATCCATATCAACGTAACCCAATGGTATTTTGCCGTTGATGAGGGTTTCGATCAGGCTAGCCATTCGGTCGAAACGGTGTTTTTGGCCTATGCTGTCTATAAACCTATATGTCTCTAGTTCGCGGAGACCAAGGCTGTCGATGCGATAGGTGTTCCAAAACATTTCATCGCGTTGTGATGATTCGGGTTCTACTTCAACTTCAATATGCCCAAACTGCCTTTTTTTGAGCCCGGGACTTAAGTTTATGTCTTTGATGTAAGCTTTACCTTGGGCAATCATTTTTAGGTTGCGCTTACCAGCCTGAACCTGTGCCATATTTAAGATTAAGTCGGTATTCATTTGTACCGGAAACCATTGCCCAGCAGGTAGTTGCTGGTAAAGTTGTTGGATTTTTATGCTAAAACCATCTGTCTCTTCATTGGGTTCGGCTATCACGTTCTTAATGGCCCAACCTAGGGTGCTAATTTGCATAACGCCTTTAAGCCCATCAAAATTGGTGTTTAAGAAGGGCCTGTACGAGAGTACAAAAACGGTATCAATACCTTCAACCAGTGTGTCTTCAAGTTGAAAATAATATTTGTTTAGGCTTCCATTGCTAATTGGGTTGATGTAATTTTTGTCGGCAATTTTTATCACTTCATCATAAAATGATGAGGATTGCAATTGGTTGAGAAGGAACATGAATATGGGATCGCGAAAGCCCGAAATGCGTGAAGCCACCACCTTTTCGAGTTTGTGGTGTGGTGCCATGTAGTTTTTTTCAATTACGTTTTCAATCAGCATGAAATCACGTTTCTGTAAAAACCGCTTCAATTTCAAGTCGCTGCTATCAAGCATCGCCTCGTTCATTTGCAATAGCGAATCGGGGTTAACCGTGAAAATGGTTTTTTCATACGATGTGTAGCTAAATTCGGGCAGATTCTCGTAATTGTTTTTGGTGCGGTTTGCAATTACTTGGTTAATAATCCTATGGGCTGGGTTTAAGCCAGGTTTTATGGTTACTTCGCTTAATTCTACATCTTTTGGCGTGAGCTTGATTAAAAGGTTGGATGTATTGCTGGTGATGTTGTAAACTACAGTTTCATAACCTACAAAACTGATTTTAAGTTGTTTTGAAGATGATTGGCTCTTAAATGCAAACCTTCCGTCAATATCGGAGGTGCAGCCAACACCCGTCTCGCTTGAAACAATGTTAACGAAAGCCAAGGGTGCATTGCTGAGCGCGTCTTTAACCTTGCCAGAAACACTTACTTGTGCAAAACTAAAAAAGCTGACCATCAATAGGCCAGCTAAAGCAATCCAATGTTTCATCTTATACTGTTGTAATATTCTGTTAAACAGCAAAATAAGCTTCTAGCGTTTCTAGGGTTCCTTCGTTGGTTTGTAGGTCGTGTACTACCTTGCCTTTTTCAAGCACCACAATGCGGTCACATACTTCGGTGACATGGTTCAGGTCGTGGCTCGATATTAACATGGTAACCTTTCGGGTTTCTTGCTCAAGGTGCAATAGGTTTTTTAGGCGGATTTGCGATGATGGGTCAAGGTTTGTAAAGGGTTCGTCCAATATCAGGATTTCTGGCTTGGCCATCAAAGCGGCCGCAATGCCCACTTTTTTCTGGTTTCCTTTCGATAAATCGCGGATGTATTTTTTCTTGCCCAAGATCTCATCATTAAAAAAGTCGCGGAAGCGTTCGTAAAACAGCTCGGTATCGCCCTTGCTCATATGGTTAAGCGAAGCCACAAACTCAAAATATTCGTTGGGTGTTAAAAAGTCGATAATAAAGCCCTCATCAAGGTATGAGCCTGTAAAATGTTTCCACTTTTCGGTTTTTGCCACGTTTTCTCCTTTCGAGAAAACTTGTCCCGACGTGGGTTGTATCAGGTCGAGGATAAGCCTGAACAGGGTTGTTTTGCCAGCCCCGTTATTGCCAACAAGGCCAAAGCTTTGTCCTACACCAATCTCAAGTGATTGGATGTCGAGCACCTTGGTGCCCGCATATGCTTTTGAAAGATTAGTTACTTGTATCATATAATTCTAATTTTCTTTGAGTTAGTAATCTTGCCTATATCCTTCGGCAATTTGATATTTGCGGGTTAAAAAGAAATTTTTGGTTGCTTTTAGAATCACGTTGGTAAGGGCAACACCAAGTAAACCAATAGAACCCACGGCCACAATGCCCCAGATTTGCCCAGCAAAAAATGCTACCAAGTTATATACTAGAACAGGAACCAGCATTACAGGCACAGCAACAAGGAATTGTTTGGCTCCAACGCCTTGGTAGTTGAACATAGCGCTACCCGCCAAATTGATACGCTTTTGGTTGAAAGCCGAAAAGAACATGTAAATGTGTACATTTACGCCAATGTTGAAGAGGAATGCAGCGATATTAATGTAGAAAATGTGCGTGCCAAAGAAAATGTATGGGGTAGAAAGAACAAATGCTGCGATGGTTGGGATGACCAAAATGTAATACTTTGCCCGAAAATACCGGTCAAAATCAATGTTTTTGGTAAGGATGGTGTCAAAATAGCTGCTTTCCCAAGCTACTAGGAATTGCCCATAACTTATCATAAACCCTCCCGTAACAAATAAGCCAGCAAAAATGAGCCAACCATACACGCTTTGGTACATGGGGTTGGGGTAAAAAAAGAAGCCGTACAAAAGCAAGAAAGGGGCAAGAATTATTGTTGAGCGGGTTCGTTTATTGCGCAACATAAGCTTGAGTTCAATTACCACCAGCTCTCCTATAGTTCCAAAACGTTTAAAATAATTGACTTTGGTGTTGGTGTCCACTTCTTTTTTGCCTTTGTCAATCTCTTCGAGGTAAAGCCGCCTAGCAATGCTGTCGAAATTTATCTTGTAAATAATAAGTGGCAAAGCCATAAATGCCAAGCATGAGAGAGGATGAGTTAAAACTATGTTGAAAATGAGCTCCGAAAGTTTCATCAACGGAAGTATCCCAAAATGGTCGAGGAAAGCGATGCCAGCAACACCCAAGGCAATAATCAACACTACCCAACCTTTATCGGTAAGCTGTTTTTTGATGTAAAACGTAAGGAAGTTGTTGAAAAACACCAAAGATGCAATAGTGAGGAGCCAAGGTAAGGCAGCGTGATTGGGGAAGTCGCCCAACATCCGGATGAAAAAGGGCAGGAACAAGAGCACCGGGAAAAAATTCATCATCGAAAGGATGGTGCGCTGCAGCAAGAAATGAATCAGTTTGTTTTTGGAAATGGGCAGGTGCAGATAAGGCCGAGCAGCTAAAATCGGGATTTTTTGTACAAAAAACCTGATAACCAGGTCAAAAATGATGTAATACAGTAAGAGCCCGTTAAACTTTTCAATTATCCACGAACCTTCCACATCAAACGATCCGGATATGATTTCTTTCATTGCACCACCTAGCAGCACAAAAACCAACAACATATACACAATGAACAAGCCAAGGAAGATGTTGATGATTACGTTTTTTTGCCAGATGGATGATCGGAGCGATTCTTTCCATCTATGCGAAATAAGCCATTTATACATATTTGATACATTTAGCGGTGGCTAAATTACCAAGAATTGTGCTAACAATAAAAATAACACAAAGCCAATTGGTTAACAGTTTTTAGGAGACTTATAATCAGCTATAAGCGTACAATCGATGTGCGCAAATGAACAAGGTTAGCCCTGTAAGCATAGCTGCATGATTTGTTTTTTGGCTGAATCCCTTATTTGTTGTACTGATAAGATTCATACCTTTGCTCTTGTTTTTAAGAATCCATCATACCACAACCTAATCCTCTGTTACTAAAGTAATAACAAATGATAACCAACAATTTTATTAAAAGACATAATGGCCCTCGTGGTGCCGAAGTAGAGAAAATGCTGGAGACTATTGGGGTTAAAACCGTTGACCAGCTTATAGATGAAACCGTTCCGGAACGAATTCGGCTCAAGGACAAGTTAAACCTACCGAAAGGGCTAAATGAGTATCAGTTTTTAACACACCTTAAGGAATTAGGCCAAAAGAACAAGCTGTTTAAAACCTTTATCGGGATGGGCTATTACAATACCATTACGCCAGGGGTTGTTTTGCGCAATATTCTCGAGAACCCAGGTTGGTACACTTCCTATACCCCTTACCAGGCCGAGATTTCACAAGGGCGCCTCGAAGCATTGCTCAATTTCCAAACCATGGTAAGCGATCTTACGGGTTTGCCTATCTCCAACTGCTCGCTGCTCGACGAAGGCACTGCCGCCAGCGAAGCCATGATTATGGCCTACAACTCCCGCTCGCGCCAACTGGTAAAGCGAAATGCCAACAAGTTTTTTGTTTCGCAACGCTTGTTCCCTCAAACAATTGATGTATTGAAAACCAGGGCCATCCCACTCGGTATCGACCTTGTGATTGGCTGTGCCTGTGATGCGCAATTTGATGAAACCTATTTTGGGGGCTTGGTTCAATATCCCGATCAATTTGGCCAAATAAACGACTATAGCGATTTTGCTGAACGCATGCACAAGGCTGAAGGCATGGTAGCCGTAGCGACTGATATCCTTAGCCTCACTTTATTAACTCCTCCGGGCGAATGGGGAGCCGATATAGTAGTCGGTACAACCCAACGTTTCGGTATTCCAATGGGTTATGGTGGCCCACATGCTGCCTTTTTAGCTGCCAAAGACGAGTTTAAGCGTGCCATGCCCGGTCGTATTATTGGTGTTTCGGTTGACGCACAAGGCAACCGTGCCCTGCGTATGGCCTTGCAAACCAGCGAACAACATATCAAACGCGAAAAAGCTACCTCCAATATTTGTACAGCACAAGCCCTTTTGGCAACCATGGCAGGTATGTACGCCATTTATCACGGTCCTCATGGTCTGCGCGAAATTGCCCGACATATCAATATTTTAACAGGAGTTTTAGCCCAAGAAGTTGGTAAGTATGGCTATAAACAACTCAACAATAATTACTTTGACACCCTTAGGATTCAAGTTCCCGAAGGCACCGAAATTGAAACAATCCGCAATTTAGCGCTCGAAAACAAACTCAATTTCCGCTATATTGACCAAACAACCCTCGGCATCAGCCTGGATGAGACGTCTGAATTAGCCGATGTAAACCTCATCGTTTGCATCCTTGCCAAGGCTGCCGGAAAATCATGGAGCGAGTTTGTTTGCGAACCTGCTGTTTGCGTGCTTATCAGGACTTTTGACCCCAGCTTCGACCGTGCTTCAGCATATCTTACCCATCCCGTTTTCAATACCTATCACTCTGAAACCGAGATGATGCGGTATATCAAGATGCTGGAAGTTAAAGACCTTTCGCTAACACGGTCAATGATTCCATTAGGCTCTTGCACCATGAAGTTGAATGGTGCCGCCGAACTCTTTGCGATGAGTTGGCCTGAGTTTAACGCGCTTCATCCTTTTATCCCTCTTGACCAAGCCCTGGGCTACCAGTATATGATTGAGGAAATGAACAAGATGTTTAGCGAGATAACCGGCTTTGCAGCTATGTCGTTCCAGCCCAACAGTGGTGCTGCCGGCGAGTATGCTGGCTTGATGGTCATCCGCGAGTACCATTTAAGCCGCGGCGATGCCCAACGTACCATTTGTTTGATTCCTTCCTCGGCTCATGGAACCAATCCAGCCTCGGCTCATATGGCCGGAATGGAAGTGGTGGTTACCAAATGCGATGCCGACGGAAATATCGATTTGGCTGATTTAAAGGAAAAAGCCGAGTTGCACCGCGATAAACTAGCTGCTCTGATGGTTACCTACCCATCCACACACGGTGTTTTTGAGGAAGGCATACTCGAAGTAATTGATATCATTCACCAAAATGGCGGGCAGGTTTATATGGATGGTGCCAACATGAATGCACAGGTGGGCCTAACCAGTCCGGGGTATATTGGTGCCGATGTGTGCCACTTAAACCTTCATAAAACCTTTGCCATCCCACATGGCGGCGGTGGTCCCGGTGTTGGCCCCATTGGTGTGGCAGCTCATTTGGTTCCCTTTTTGCCGAGTCACCCACTGGTGAAAACAGGTGGCGAAAAAGGGATTTATGCCGTTTCAGCGGCTCCATTCGGGAGTGCTTTGGTTCTTACCATTTCGTATGCCTATGTAAAATTGATGGGCGGCGAAGGATTAACGGAAGCTACAAAATATGCCATCTTAAACGCCAATTATTTAAAAGAAAGGCTTAAAGATCATTATAAAATCCTTTATACCGGCGCTAATGGTCATGTGGCCCACGAAATGATTTTGGACTGTAATAAGTTCCATCTCTCGGCAGGTGTGCAGGTTATCGACATTGCCAAACGTATGATGGACTATGGATTCCACGCCCCAACTGTGGCTTTCCCGGTGCATGGTACCTTGATGGTTGAACCTACCGAAAGCGAGCCTTTTGCCGAACTCAACCGCTTGGTAGATGCCATGATAGCCATACGTAAAGAGATTGCCGATATTGAAGAAGGCAAGGCTTCAAAAGATGCCAACATCATTAAGAATGCGCCGCATACAGCCAAAATGGTAACTGCCGACGAATGGACACTACCCTACACCAGGCAACAAGCTGCCTTCCCCATGCCCTGGAGCGATGTGGATAAGTACTGGCCACCCGTAACACGTGTTGATGACGCTTTTGGTGATCGCAACCTGGTTTGTAC
>CAZKHA010000007.1:0-13634 GCA_964552325.1 uncultured Bacteroidales bacterium | reverse complement strand
ATTTTGACTGGGCTGTAAACATGAACAATATGTATCTAGAAGCCAAGCAAACATATAGAAATCAAAGTACTAGCTATTTTAGATGGGCAGGCTTGTTACATTAGTGGTTAGCAATTATGGACTTTAAGTAATTCCCTGGAGTCATTATTCCAAGCATGCTATGCTTAAAGTCTTTAATGTTTCTAGTGATAATTACATCAATTTGTCCATTTAATTCTGCCGAATAGTTTTGTAATGCATCTTCAAAATCCCTAAAATCTGAGTTCATTGCTTGTAGGATAGCATCCTTGTCAGTTATAAGTACGTCAGTAATCGAAATTAATTGCTTTAGTTTTTCAATTACTTTCTCGTGGGATGAACATTGTCTTAACAGATAGTAAACATTGCTGAGTATAACTGAGGTAATGAAACCTTCTATTTCTCTGGATTCACACAATGACAACACTTTTGCAGCATCATCCGAATACGGCTCCCTGTCAAAAAAGAAGTCTAAAATTACGTCAGTGTCAATAAGAACCTTTTTCATTAGCTAAAGATGTTTTTCTGCAAGTCTTTTGGAAAGTTCTTTTTTGTAATTAAAGTCCTTTGGCGCTTTAAATGCACCTTTTAAGGATTTTACAATCGGTGTTAAGTCGATGCTTTCAACAGCATCTTCTTTTGTTATGGCTTTAAGGTAGTTCTCGATAATGTCAGACAAACTACGCCCTTTATCATTGGCATATTTCTTTGCCTTTTCAATAATCGTTTGCTCAATCGTTAATGTCAATTTAGTATTCATGGCAAAAGTGTTTTGTCAATCAAATTCATATGCACAAAGATACAAATAAAATTCAATACGTGTAAAATTATCTACTATCACACGTGTATTTTGTTTGTACCGATAAAGAACGCCACAGCTTGATTGCACAAATTTCTGATCCAAGTTAAAAAACCATTCGCATTACACGGCATGGTTTCAAGGCAAGAAGTTTACAACCTTTCCCCCAGAAGCAAATTTGCGATCTATCTTCCAATATTACCTACTTTTGCAGCATTAGGCTCCTATTCAACAATTCTTGTTTTATTATGAACTTACACAAAACCAAACTCATAACCGGCCTCTGGCGGCTCGCCTCCTGGGAATTAAGGCAGCAAAACCTGCTGCGTTTTATTCATCAAAACCTTGAGCTCGGCATCGATACCTTCGATCATGCCGATATTTACGGTAGCTATACCTGCGAATCCATTTTTGGCGAAGCCCTCAACCTTGAACCTGGCTTACGGCCAAAACTCAAGCTTATCACCAAGTGCGGTATCAAACTTCCTTATCAGCGCTTTGAGGGAATTCGGCTTAATTATTACGATACCAGCAAAGCGCACATCCTTGAATCGGTTCAACAATCCTTGATCAATTTAAAAACGGAGTATTTGGATCTTTTGCTTATCCACCGTCCCGATCCTTTGCTCGATGCCGATGAGGTGGCCGATGCCTTCCAAACCTTAAAGCAGCAGGGCAAGGTGTTGAATTTTGGGGTGTCAAATTTTACGCCATTTCAGTTTCAATTGCTGCAAAGCAGGCTCGATTTTCCGTTAGCGACCAACCAAGTTGAGTTTTCGTTGATACACATGCAGCCTGCCCATGATGGCACTTTGGACCAATGCCAGCAATTACGGATTGCACCACTTGCCTGGTCGCCCCTGGCCGGTGGGCGTTTGCTAACCGAAGGTTCAGAACAAGCTGATTGCATAAGGGGCGTAATGCAACAATTGCGTAATGAGCTAAACGGGGCTGAACCCGATCAAATTGCTTTGGCTTGGATTATGCGGCATCCAGCACATGTTATCCCAATTTTAGGCACCGGAAATATTGACCGAATTAAAAGTGCTTGCCAGGCCCTTGACCTAAAGCTTACGCGTGAGCAATGGTTTATGCTTTGGGCGGCCTCAACTGGGCACAATGTACCTTAACCGCATATAGAAATTCGCTTGATTTTATACACCGGTAATTACGTTTGTAAACTTTTGATAGGGAGGTATTTAAGTTATCAAATTCAAAGTTTTGTCTCCTAATGCCTTGATATAAAGTGGGGTTGATGTTGTTTTGTTAACGGCGGTAGTGTCTTGCTTTCAGGCGGGTTTGATCTTGAATTGCAATGCCATGCCCGCAATTAGGGAGGAATGTTGGGCAATGGGAGCGGAGACTTGCGCAGGATGTGAGATGCCTTGTGTTTATTTGGCCAGTGTAAACAAAAACTCAAGTCCACCCTCGGGGCGGTTCTTCACTGAAATATCGCCATTATGCAGTTGAATGGCGTTTTTAACAATGGCCAGACCTAGGCCAGTGCCGCCGGTTTTTCTCGATCTGCCATCGTCGATGCGGTAGAACCGTTCGAAAATGCGAAGTGAATGCCCCTCGGGTATCCCTGGGCCATTATCCGTAAAAACAAAATGATAGAACTTCTCGTCTTGGTGATATTGCGCAATGGTGATGCAAACATTCTCGCCACCGTATTTAATGGCATTTTCCATTAAGTTCAAGAAAACCGAAAACAAAAGTGAGGAATTTCCTCTTAACTGTAAATCGCTGCTGATTTGATTGTTGACGGTTATTTCACGATCGGGTGACGAGGGCAGGAGGTTTTCGGCCACATCTTGAACCAAATTATGAATGTTTATTAGCTCGAAGGGGTATAGATCGCGTGCTTCCTCTATTTTGTTGAGTTTTGAAAGGTCGGCAATAAGCTCGTTTAGCCGTTCAACCTGTGCAATTGCCTTGCTAACAAAGTAGTACCGTTTTTCTGGATCGAGGGTGCTGTTTTGCAACGTTTCTAAATATCCTTTTATAGAAGTTACGGGAGTCTTTAGCTCGTGCGAGATGTTGGAAGTGATTTGCTGTTTAAGGCGTTTCCGCTTTTCAAGGCTTGTTATGTCTGTTAATACAATCTCGAAACTTTTATCGTTCAACACAATACAACGGGTGTTTATATACCTGCCGTTGCGATGCACCAAGCATTCAATCTGGGGCTTAAGGTCGGGTGTAAAGTTTGTGATAGTGTGTTGCGACTCATGTGTGAATTCGGAAATGAATTCAAAGCCGCTTAACCCAAAAATTTGCTCAGGCGATACAATGGGCTTGTCGGATGCATGGTTTAATAGTTTGATAAATTGGTTGTTGGCCAATATTTTCTTTCGTTCTGAGTTAAAGAAAGCCACCCCATCATTAAGCGAAAACAAGTGCATGGCCAGGCGTTCTTTTTCAGCGATGAGGCGTTTTTCAGCAAGTTTGAGGTGTTCGTAAATCTGTACAATTTGCTTGCTAATATCTCCAATCTCATCGTTAGGGAAATCAATGTTAAAATCAACTTCTTCGTTATTCTTTAGCCTGCTGGCAAATAATTTAAGCTTGCTAATGGTGTTGCTGATTTTGTTGATTACGAGTAAAAGTGCCAGCCAAATGGCAATGGTAAGCAATACATTGAAGAAGATGAAAAAGCGTTCCCCCCGCAAAAAATCTACAATCTCAACATTGTAAACCAATGCAGTACGTATGTAGTATTTTGGGAATTTATGAGCATAATAGTAGTACGATTGATGAGTTGAAGCCGATTTCCGGATATCAATGCCATAACTATTCGAGTTGGCTTGCTTAATTTCGGGTCGATCAAGATGGTTTTCCATGCCGTCCACATTTTTAAGGTAGTTGTCGTATAAAACCTTGCCTTTCAAATCAATTAGGCTAATGCGGATGTTTTTACGCGGGAATATTTTTTCAACCGAATCAATCATGGAATACCGTTTCGATACAAAAGCGCCTTGTTGTTCAAGGTAGTTGTGAGTGATAGCTGTAATATCTGATAGCGACACTTCGAGCTCCTTTTTCCTGAAATTCTTTTCGCGATTATACTGAAACAGCAGTGTTATGCTGATAAAAACAACAAAAACAGGGAATAGGTAAACTAGGAGTTTTCGCCTGAACGACAATCGTTTGAACATAGGCTAAGCATGTTTGAAACTGTAACCATAGCCAGGTTTGCTTTTTATGTGATTGCCATAAGGCCCCGCTTTTTTGCGCAAACGGGCAATGTGTACATCTACCGTACGGTCATTTACAATCACTTCGTCATTCCACACACGCGATAATATGTCTTCGCGACTAAAGATGCGGCCAATGTTGGATAATAGCAAGAATAGGATTTCGTATTCTTTTTTTGTGAGTTCTACCTCTTGTTTGTTTATGAGTAGCTTTTTGCCTTCAATATGCAGTTCTAAGTCTTCAAAAATAAGATTGTCAGGTGTTGGTGGTGCCAGGTCTGCCGTTCTTTTTATCAAAGATCTCACACGGGCTATTACCTCTTTAATGCTGAAGGGTTTGTTTATGTAATCGTCGCCACCCAAACTAAAACCAGTTAACAAGTCATTTTCAGAAGCTTTGGCTGTAATAAAAATGATGGGAATGCTTATTTTTAACTCTTTGCGAACTTTTTCAGCGAATTTAAACCCCGATAGTTGACCCATCATCACATCAAGTAATATCAACGAAAATGAGCTAAGGTCTTTTTGAAGCGCTTCTTCGCCTGAATTAGCAATTTCTGTTACAAAGCCTTCGCCTTCAAGGTTAAATTGCAATATTTCGCAAATATCCTCTTCGTCGTCAACAATCAGTATTTTTTTTGGGGAGTCAGTCATGTTAAAAAGTTTTAATTAACAACCAGCGGCTTAAGTTCTTAACGTAATAGGGTTTCAAAGATACAAAAATTACCTACAACTAGGGTTTGAAAACCAGATAAGTAAGTTTAATGCAGCTAATAATATGGTTCACAGTGCAAATTGACGAAAAGCATATGAATACAACATTGCTATTGTATTACTTTTGTGTTACTTGCCAATTATAACGGTAAGACAAAACTTTTTAGTTCTTCTGGAATATGATTGTAAGTGGTTGATGGATATGGTATGATAGATGGTTGCCCATTTCGCTCGATTATTGCTGCACCTTTATCCTTGGCCAAGAAAAATTTCATGAAAGCGAGCGCGGCAGTAGGGTTTTGTGCGTTTTTAAGCATGGTGATGCCATATATCATAGTTTCACCCCTCATTAATGTTTGGCTACTTGGTGTGCTTCCCGAAATTTTTACCTGGGCTTGTTGGTAAATGGAATCTTTGTTGGCATCGCCCAAATTTATTTCGGCGGGCAGACTTAAGTACCCCAACTTATGTTGGCACGCAACCGATTTGTAGATAAATATGAAGTCAATGCTGTTCGATTCCAGTAATGCCAACAAGTCCACTTCTTTTGGCCTGATGTATCGCTTGTCTTTAGCAGCCAAGCGTTCAGCAATTCCTTTGCGGTCAAGGTATTTCTCTGCCAATTGCATCACCATTAAGCTGCGGTAGCCACAGGGGTCGCTGTTGGGGTCAGAACGGCCATAGGCAACCCGGGGCTGTAATAAAATGTCAATCCAATTATCGGGGTTTATGGTTTTGGCTGCTTCGTTTTCTGGTAGGTAAGCAAGTACCATCTCATTGGTGGCAAAGGCAATGTTGAAGGCCGAATATTTTGGTATTAGCATCTCGTCAATTACCTTATAATCACTTGAAACCATGATGTCGCAAGGTTTACCGATGTCGCTTATTTTTCTTGCACATTCTCGGCTGCCAGCGGCCTCGGTCAATACCTTAACCGCGGGATAGGTTTTCATAAAACTGTCAGCAATTTCTTTAATTGGCACTGACATGCTGCCCGCATGGAAGATGATCAATTCACCCGATGGCGCTGCGCCAGGGTTTTGGTTGTTGGCAGTATTGGACGGTTGCATACAGCCTGTTAAGGTTAAGAGAACGGCCAGAAAACCAAGTAGTAAAGATTGTTTGTTCATCGTTATAAGCATTTAAAACGAATAAGCCAATCCCCCCAAAACATTGATGCCGAATACAGGAACACCATTCCATCGCATATAATTTTTTCCTGCTAGGTTGTTAAAATCACCGAAAGCCTTCAGCCGCTTATTAATGTGGTATTCAAGTCCAAGGCTTAAATCTACAAATCCTTCAAGCTCCACAGGCAGGTCTTCGGCCCAGGTTGTGGTAGCCGCATCGTAATAGTAGTTTGGAGCGTAGCTTTTGCCTGCAGCATCAATACGGGCTTTAAGGACGAATTTGTTTTTTATCACAAACTTGCTGTTCAAGTATATTTGCAAGGCAGGTGAGTGCCAAGCTTTTTCGAGCGAGTCGGTACTATAGGTGTTAAAAGCAGCTCCCAATACCACAAAGTACTTTTCTTTGTTGTGAAACGAAAACTCCCCATTTACGCTTAAACGCGAGCCATTATCGTAAACAACAGCAAAAGTGTTGCGCAAATTAGTTGTAGTATCGTTAAAAAAGAAGGGCATGTTGGTTAGTTTAGCACCGGAAACACTGGCTCTAAAGTCAAAAAACCTTCCAAGGCTGGTGTTTAGGCCCCCATAAAACTCAAATTCGTTTTTGCTAAACCGTGCTTGTACCTCTTCGGCCAAATGGGGGTTGATGCCAGCTAAGTTTTGGTACGAATACCGTGTTATGCCACCTTTTATCCCGCCATATAATCGAAGCACCCCGGGTACGATGTTCAGGCTGCCTTCAGCCTCCGGAAAGATGTTCAAAGTAGTTGAGGTATCGCGAAGACTCGTAATGTTAAGCCCAAGCCTTAGTTCGTATTCTTCAAACAGAAGCTTGAAATAGGGGTTGAAAGCCAATGTAAAAGCGGTTGAAGAACTGTCTTTTTGTTTGTTGGCCCATAATGCAGCCGCAAAATCCAATCCAATCTTTTCGTTGCTTGTAAATCCAAACCATCGGGTCTCGGTGTCAAGGCCAGCTTTAAGGCTTGGGTTAATTTCGGAACGTTTCCAGTTATTTCCAAAATATCCAATATCCAACCGTGCATAATGGTGCAAATCATCGCCTTGCGTGCCAAGGCTTTCGAATCCTGTTGATAGGCTCACTTTGTTGAATACCTGTTTGATGGAATCGGGGTTTAGCGCATTAAGCGTGATAGATATGCTTGTATCGGGTCGGCCATATTGGTGCAACATATGTCGGTGGTAGCTTCCCCTTGCGCTCCATAAATAAGTTGCTCCCATGTATTTGCCATATAATTCAATTTCATTTTGGGCAAAGCTGCTTTCAGCATAATCCTTAATATCGCCTTGTGATGATAAATGCTTGAAATGTAATCCCAAAGCACTTCGTTTGTTTTGAGGTTTGTTGGCAAAAAATTCAACGTATGGGGTAGTATAGTTTCCGAAACCTGCCTTTATGTAATTCTTGAGAAGTTTTGCATCCTCTTCAGCATCAAGTTTTCTCGCCTCGATGCCATAAACAGGAAAACTAAGCTGCATGGGCCGTGAGATAATTGAATAATTTAGCGGAGGCATACTGATGATAGTATCAGGAAGGTTGGGGTTTTTAAGTACTTTATTGGCATCCCCAATAGTAGGTGTAAAATTTCCAACAATGTTTACTTCTTCAATTTGTGGTTGTTGGGCAAGCAAACTGGTTGACGTTAAGCTTGCAATTACCCATGCTGCAAAATAGTATAATCGAATACGGATGTTCATGGTTTTCATGTCTAAAAGGTCTGCTTGTTATTGAATTTTCGCAAGTTTTTCGTTGGCAATGGCTTTCAAATCTTCACCCTCGTAATTGTCAATTACACTTTGCAAGGTTTGCTTGGCTTGAAATGTATTCCCATTATCAAGGTAAATGTCTGAGAGCAAAATAAAGCCTTTTACCCTCCAAAAGTCGTAACCTGGGAATTTGTTTATGAGTGCAAAAACCGATTTTTCAGCAGCTGGAAGTTCTTTTCGATCGTATTGTATTTGGGCTGCATAAAAGGTAGCTTCGGCAGCCAGTTCGTTTTGGGTAAGGCCTGTCAATATTTTGAATTCTTTCTCGGCCAACGAGGTGTTGCCTGAGTTATAGGCAGCTTTGCCCATAAAATAATGCGCTTCGATAAGGTTTTCGGCTGTTACTTTCTCTGAGGCCATTAATTTAGAGCCAGATACAAGGGTCGAATCATAGTTTTTGAGGTGGTAATAGCAGCGCATCTGGCCTTGCAAAGCTTCTAAAAGCCCGCTTTTTGAACCAGCAAGTCGTTCAAGCCTTCGGTAGTAGCCCAGCGATTTTGGATGGTTCCCTTTGCCGAAATAATAGAATGCCGCTCGCGCAACGGCTTTTTCGGTGTATTTGCTGTGTGGTTTGGCAGCCACTTTTTCGTAGGCGGCCAGGGCTTCCTCTTGGTCGTTTTTTAGGGAGGCACATTCAGCAAGGTAATAGGCGGCCGAAGTGGCAAATTGGCCATCAGGGTATTTTTGAAGGTAATCCTTGAATCCTTTAACAGATTTGTCGCAATCGCCTTTAAGATACTGGTTTTCAGTTGCTATATAGAGTAAGGAGTCTTGCTTGCTCATCGAAACTTCGGCAAAGGGCACGTTTTTTACATAGTCAAGATATTCTGTAACTTGATTAATTTCCACGTAAATATTGCTAATAGTTACTAAGGCCTCTCGTGCATCAGGTGTTCCGGGATATTTGTCAACAACAACCTTAAGCTGTTTTAAGGCTAAATCGTTTTGATTGGTATTGTAAAAAACCAAGCCTTTGCGCAGCATGGCCTTGCTTACGTAATTGCTGTTCGGGTACGACGTAATAATCTTTTGCAGGTTGTCAAGGGCTTCATTATTCTGGTTCAGCAATAAGTTAGTGATAGCCATTTCGTACCAAGCATCATCGGTGTAAGGTGATTTGGGATATTTGGTTACAAGGGTCTTAAGTGTTGCCAGTTTGTCGTTGAATTTTTTCTGCACACCCTGCGCCAAAGCTACCTGATAGCATGCATAGTCCGAATCAAATCCTTTAGCCTGAATTACCCTGTTGTAATATTCTTGGGCTTCGGTAAAGTTTTTTGCCACAAAAAAGCAGTCACCAGTTCTAAGGCATGCGTCGTTAAGCATTACTTGGTCTTTTTTCTTTGAACTTTGAATGAATTTGCGAAACGCGATGCCAGCCTGATCGTAATTGCCGGTTTTAAAATATGCATATCCAATGTTGTATTGAGCAGCAGTGTATTCTGGCATATCAATAGCGCCGGGGCTAACCAAAAACTTATTGTACAATCCAATTGATTTAGTGAATTCTCCCAATCGGTAGCGGGCTTCGCCTGTCCAATACAAGCCATTGGTTTTAATGGTTTTGTCGTAATTCATTTCGCCAGCTTTGTCAAATAGTTCTATAGCTTTGGTATAATCGCGGGCATTAAAAAGTTCTATAGCCCTGTAATACAGCACGCGTTGGTAAACTGTCTTAATTTTTAAGTCTTTGTTTTTAATTTGCTCCAACGCATCCAACGCATCTTTATAATTCTTTGTAACCAGCGCTAAATTTACAAGGTATTGGTTGGCTTCGTCAGATCGGCGTGTGCCAGGATATTCGGCAAGGTATTTCCTAAGGGCTGTAATGGCTTCGTTGTAAGGGTCGGCAGATAATTCGTACGAAAGTTTGGCATAATTGAACAAGGCGTCTTCGCGGGTGGTTTGGTCATAGGCCAATTGGTATGCACCGTAAAAAGCTTTTTGGGCAAATTCTTTTTGATTGGTCTTTAAATAGCAATCGCCCAAGTGGTACAACGCATTGTTTGCCAAAGAATCTTTGCCCGTAGCCGGAATTTGCAAATATTGGATGGCTTCCGGATGTTTTCCTGATTTGTAAGCTGCAAATCCTAAGGCATAAGCCTCTTGGGCTGTGGGGTTAGCTTTTGTCATTTGGCGGTGCATCAATAGGTAGTCATAGGCTTGGGTATAATCGCCTTTTTTAAAATAGGCATCGCCAATCATTCGGGCAATGTCGGCTTTTTGTTTGCCAGAGGTGTTTGGCAGTAAGCCAGGAGCTACGGCTAATAATTCATCGTACTTGCCCTGGCGATAATAAATTTGGGCAATATAATAAGGTACCAAGGTTGCATAGTCTTCGTGCTTTACTACTTTGTTAAATCCTTGAAGGGCTGTTTCGTACTTCCCTTCGGTGTATGCAATGTGTGCGTAGTAGTAGGTGGCGTCGGGAGCAAATTTCCCCTTGGTGTCTTTAACTTCATAAAAATTGTTTTTTGCTTTATCGGCTTGCTTTAGCTCAAAGTAGCAATAACCTGATTTAAAAAGGTATTCGCTGAGTTCGCTGCCCGATAGCTCATGCATATCTACTTCCTGAAAGGCGCTTAGAGCTTGCTTATACGATTTGTTTGTAAAATAGAAGCAACCGAGGTAAAACCTTGCAGGATTGGTTTTTGAGCTTGTAGGGTTTGCCTTGATGAAGGCATGGAGTTTGTCGCCCGCATCGCCGTTAGCCAGTTTTACGCCACATACGGCGGCATAATATACCGAGTGGGCCACAACTACGTTGTCAGCCACAGGGTCTTTGGCCAAATCCTCAAATAATTTTTGTGCAGCACCATATTTTTCGCTAGCAAATAGTTCCATAGCTAAGTTGTAGCCCGCTGCGGAATTTTTGTAAACACTGGTTTCCTGTGCGTTAACGTTTGCTGCAAGAACGATAAATACCGCTATCAACGGAAATAAAAGTCTATGTTTCATGAAGTATCTAAAAAAAGTCAATAAAAGTATAGTGATTTCATCCATCCCTGACGTACATCCATAACTATTTATCAACAGTACACTATTGATAACTAACGGAGGTTGGCCTGCCTTATTTTATAATGAAGTGCATATGGTTTTTTGCTGCATGGTTGGGGAAAGTTTTGTTAGTTAGTATCTTTTTGTGCTATTGGGTTTTGCATAGCCTGAGTCCTTTGCCATCAACAGAGTTAGGCATGGTGGTAAGGCTCGTTTCGTAGGATGGTAAATGCCCGGTAAAGCTGCTCGATAAATACCAATCGAACCAATTGGTGGGGGAATGTTAGTTTTGATAAAGCTAGTTTGTCGTTCGACCGGTTCTTAATCCGCTCATCAAATCCGTAGGGGCCACCTACCACAAAAACGAGTTTTTTTATTCCTGCATTCATTCTTTTTTGTAGGTAAGCTGCGAATTCAACAGAGGTTGGTTCCTTCCCATGCTCATCTAGTAAGACTACATAATCATCCACATCAAACTGTTTTTCCATGAGTTCGGCTTCCAACTCCATTATTTTTTGTGGAGAGGCTGATTTAGGCACTTTTGGCGAAGCGATAGCAAGTGTTGCAAACTGTATATAGTGCTTCAATCGCTTTTCGTATAAGGCAAAACCCTCTTCTACATACTTGTCTTCGGTCTTGCCATTCAATATCAATTCAATTCTCATTGTCGAAAAATTAAAGGGGCAAAATTACGCAATCACAAGGCTATTATTTGGCAAAACACTACATTTGTGCCTGTAATTGCCATTTTGGCCTGTTGTTTGCAGTCAGGTTAAGGCTCCGAAATAATCGAATTACCGAAAATTTCATACAAGGCATTTTATATGATCAGAACAAAAAATTGGCTAATAAGTTTGCTCGCTATTTTTAGCATGGCAACACCTACTGTATTTGCCCAAAAAGACATTAATCAACAAGTTACTAATGCCATTACAAGCAGTAATGCTAAAGATTTAGCAACTTTTTTTGCCACTTCGGTTAACCTTACCCTTCCCGGAGTTGACGGAACCTATAGCAAAACTCAAGCAGAAATGCTTCTTAAAGACTTTTTCAGCCATCATAAACCCGTTTCATTCAAGATAAGCCATTCGGGCGAGTCTAGAGAGGGTGCTCGTTATTCGGTTGGGAAAATAATAACATCCAATAAAAAATTCAATGTCTATTTTTTAATGAAGGATGTTAATAATCAATCACTTATTATTCAATTTCAGGTAGAGGAAACTGCCAAATAACTACTAAAACATGACTATTGATGAAATTATTGCCGCTTCGTTAAAAGAGGACGTGGGAAATGGCGACCATACTTCCTTGTCAACCATTCCAGCTTCTGCAAGCGGTAGGGCAAAACTATTAGTAAAAGAAGACGGTATCTTATCGGGTGTTGATATAGCCCGGAAAGTATTTGAGCAAGTTGACGCTCAAATCATCTTCAAGCCCCTGTTGAAGGATGGGGATAAGATAAAAGTTGGAGACATTGTGTTTACTGTTGAAGGACCCTCTATTTCGTTGCTTTCGGCTGAGCGATTAGCCCTTAATTTCTTGCAGCGTATGAGTGGGATAGCCACGGCAACATATAAAATAACCTCGCTTTTAAGCGATTTACCGGTAAAGCTGCTCGACACCCGTAAAACTACTCCCTTGTTGCGTGAATTGGAGAAATATTCGGTTCGCATGGGTGGTGGCCATAATCATCGTTTTGGGCTCTTTGATATGATATTGATTAAAGACAACCATGTTGACTATGCTGGCGGACCGGTTCAGGCCATTCGGGCAGCCAATGCGTACCTCAAGCAAAAGCAGCTAGATTTAAAGATCGAGATAGAAGTGCGCAATTTTGTTGAGTTACAGCAAGTTCTTGATGAAGGAAAAGTGCACCGTATTATGCTCGACAATTTTTCGCCAGATCAGTTGCGTAACGCCCTTCAATTAATTGATAGACGCTATGAAACAGAAGCTTCAGGCGGGATTACCCTGCAAAATATCCGTCAATATGCCGAAACTGGGGTCGATTTTATTTCAGTTGGGGCATTAACGCATCAAATAAAAAGTTTAGATTTGAGCTTAAAGGCTTATTAATGATTGATCTAATTCCTAAACTGCCCCATTGGCTGCAGACCAATTTAGTGTTTCGGCTAATAAACTTTTTCTATACAAAAGTCATTAATCTCATTGCCTGGTCAAAAAAAATCGTTCTGCCTGGTTTTGACGGCATTCCCTTGTATGATGTGGCAGTTTTTTTTGGAAGCGGTTTATGGAAGGGGCAGCTAACCTCTCGAGCCTCGGCTATAGCTTACAATTTTTTTGTAGCGCTTTTTCCAACTGTTATTTTCTTTTTTACCATCATCCCTTTCATCCCAGTCGAACACTTTCAGGAAATGTTGCTGGGTGTAATGGAAGAGTTTGTGCCCACACAGGCCTATAGTGCTGTTGAGGGTACTATTATTGATATTGTGACACGGCCACGTGGAGGTTTGCTTTCAGTTGGGTTTGTGTTGGCAATGTATTTCAGTACCAATGGTATAGCAAGTTTAGCCGAAGGCTTTAATTCTTCGGTTCATATTACCGAAACGCGGTCGTGGTTCCAACAGCGGCTAGTGTGTTTGCTGCTGGTTTTTATCCTATCATTGCTAATAATCCTATCCCTTGCGCTTATTAGCTTTGGTAATTTTACCTTTGGTTTTTTGAGCCGACATGGTATTCTTAGTGATCGGTTGATTTACTATATGCTACAGGGGGTTAGGTGGTTTATTTTAATCGCTTTGGTGTTTTTTGGCAATTCTTTTCTGTATTATTTCGCCCCAACTCGTCGCAACCGTTTTAGGTTTTTTTCGGCAGGCAGCACCCTATCCACCATATTGATATTGGCTATTACCATGGCTTTCAATTATTATGTGAATAATTTTTCGAGTTACAATGCACTTTATGGATCCATAGGCACTCTACTTATCGTGTTGTTGTGGATTTATTTTAATTCTATCATCTTGCTGATAGGCTTTG
>CAZKHA010000006.1:16265-49046 GCA_964552325.1 uncultured Bacteroidales bacterium | reverse complement strand
ATTTAATGTCAGAACTGGGTTACATCAATTGGCTGCGTTTTGGTATTTGGCTGGTTATTGGCCTTGTAATCTATTTTATGTATGGGTATAAAAAGAGTAAGCTACACAGATAGTTTTGTTCTACTAGATTCTTAGCCAAATTTACACAAATTTAACACTTAATCAGTGCATTAAGAGTCTTTTTATAGTATCTTTGTCTAGTTTTCAGGACTAATTATTATCGCATCATGTGCTAAGTTAGATTCTTTATCAGAAAAGTAATACAGTAGTAATCTTTAAAACCATAAACTATGCTTGTAGGAATACTCACTCATCCGGTTGTTGTTACGTTTGTGACAAAATTTTTTATAGAAAACGCAATCAAGGTTTTGTCAAAACACAACTATGAAGGAAGATTTAGTAGTATCGCTCTAAACAAAGGCGAAGACGAAATTGTTAGGGGCATACGCAACAAACATCAGCTAGATGCCTTCCTAAAAACCAAGGGAATAGATCCTGAACGGTTTTATATGGAAATGGAACGGCATATGAGCGCACCGGCTTTCATTGCCGAATTCAAAACACCCTATTGCAAGGATAAACCTTGCTGGATGCAGGGACAATAATAGGTTGGTCGCAAAAGAGTTTATTACCAAATTTGTGGCAAACATACTCTTTGGCAATTTATGCTTTATCAAATAGTTCTTAAAAGCCTCAACTGCGTTAGTCTTTAACTTAAAGCCAATCCTATTATTCGGGAATTCAAAAACAATATCTAGCGAGGGTTAACTAATTCGTTGCAAGGTTGCAAAACCTGCAGGACCTAATTGTATGTGTTGGAAATAAAGTTCACTTTCTGCTTTACGTCTCCGAACTAAACCTCCCAATGTTTTACCATTAGCTTTAACCCACATTGTAAAGGCCGTACTAATCAATGGACTATTTGGATCTTTCAATATAAGCTTTTTTAGCGTGCTATTATCGAAATTGCCTGATCCCACATTAAATACAAAACTAACTAATGCATCAAATTGGTTTTGGGAGAGTTTTTGATATAGAGAAAGCTTATTATTTAGATTATTGACACTAATTTCTGGCATCAATAAATCTTTTTTAAGAAGATTTTCTGCCTCAGCAACTTTTATTACCATATCCTTCTCAACATCTTTTCCTGTGTGACCATATCCGATAGTAAGTATTCCTGCGGGACAGTAATATGCTTTTAATTCTAGTTTTTCAAAAGACTTTATTAAATCTATTCCTTTTTGACTTGTTTTCATTTGGAAATTTTGTTTAGTATTCGATATAATTCAAAATTAGCGGTTTGGAAATTTATAATTTTTGCAGTAACAGCACTTTGATTGTTGCAACCCTTAAAGCAATCCATTTTTAAGTAAACTGGTATGCGTTTACAAAGCTTTTATTATTTTTTTTGCACTAAAATTATGGATGTACACATCGCGCTTTGGCCTCATTGAATAAATAATATTTAATTAAAAATTAATAAAAATATTTCCACAATATACAGGTGTACACTTTTTAATGCTTCCCTCCATGCCAGGTATCATAGGATACTGTGAGCTTTCTCCAGCAATAACCGGAACACCAAGCACCCTGGATAATTCCATCATAAATGCCGAGCCTGCCATGCCTTCGGCTACGTTACATCCATGCAGTATAACAAGTGCATCCTTCCGTAAATAGGGCCGAAGCCTTCCTAATTTACTGCTTTCTTTCGTAAGGACTCCCGAGCTTAAGTATTTGCCTTTTATTAGTTTTGGCCCACCACCCACTGATTGCACGCCGGAATTGCCATGGCCAATAATATTTAAACGGAAAATGGTGTTATGGCCGCCTTCTTGGGTAGCTTTTGAAATGATTTTATCAACCATATCGTTTACACCCGCAATTGAAATGGCTCTTGGATGAACCAACCCAGCCAAAAAACCAACCACATCACTGCGGTCAATCACTTCTACAAGAATTTTCCTATCAGGTTTCATGGGCTAGACTTTAGGTTAAAACAATGAGAAGCGTTTTTTCTTTTTTTCCGGATTAAACAGCATAACTTCTTGTTTAGAAATTCGTTCTGTTTTTAATGCCGAATTTTCAAGCGAGAACACCAGGCCATAGGCGGGATCTTCATCTTCACAAAGGTAGTAATCTACCGGGCCAAAAAAATCTTTAAGCTGTTCGCGATCGCAGGTAGGCAAAAATATGCGAAGCACCCTGGGGTCATAAAACCGGAAGTAGAGCTCTTCTCCTTCTTCTGTTTTAACCATCAGAAATCTGCGAAAGTGCTTGTGCAAAGCCTTTTGCGATTCATCGGCAAAAACCAACACACCCCATGCATCTGACCAGCCTTTTTCGAAATACCAGTAAAACAATTCGGTACCGTTGGCAAAGCTAAACAGGTAAGGCGCCACCGATGCCAAGGTCTCTTCAGGCTCGCCTCGGTAAAGTGAAATATAATCAGGGTTTAGCTCCTGAGCAGTTTTTAGTTGCTCATCCATGCGGGCGGCGTCAAGGAGTATAAAGTTCATTTTACTGCAAGTTTAGATTAAGTGGGCTAACGAATTACAACAAAATCATTTGTGATTGGGTTTAACTGGAAGTACATTTTAATGTAGATGGCGTATTGTTCCTCATTATTTACAAAGCAGAGGGGCGAATTACCATTTTTCAATTCATAGCAGGCAAGTTTGCCATTGAGGTAAATCTTGAATACCATTTTTTCTTTTTTCATAACCCACAGATCTAAACTACTGTTATTTAAATAGTTTGCATAATCTTCTTCCGTCTCAGCCTCTTGTTGACCAATTCTTTTCTCAAAAACACGACCATAATCAATATCGCGTTCATTAAAAAATGTTTTAATATTGGCCATATCTTTTTCTTGGAAATATTTCCAGATTAGATCATATTTTTTCATAAGTAATTCTTGAAAATCAACTGAATCAGTAATTACCGTTCCTGAGAGCAGTCTATCGTCTGGTATCGATTCTACAATAAAATAATCAATTAAATTGAAAAAGTCAGGTACAGGAATTTTATCATCAGAACCAAAAACGGGTGTTGATATTTCCTTGATTACAATTTTCTCCTTGGTGGCTGTATCTTCATAGTAGATTGAAGCCCTAAGGTAGGAAGATGCACTTAACGCGTCCTCACCTGGAGCTGGGTTTAGTTTTGCCGTTAGAACGTTGCTGTTATTAACCAAAAACTTGTTTAAAAACATTGTTGTTGATGTATTACCCGCCCTCCGCATATCAAGAAATGGAATATCGTTGATATACATATAGAAACTGCAATCAAAAGCTGATAGGTTAATATGATATTTCATAGAAAAATTTTTAAAAATTCATGATTGGAATTGTGAAAGGCATTCTATCCGAAGCTAACCAGTTCTTTAGTAAGTCTTTCTCTTTGCCTTTTACAAGCGTATATTCTTCATCATCTGGCATTACATCTGACATTTCTGAAGTTTGTTTGATATACTTGAAAAAAGAAAAGCTTATACCAGCAAATTCAAATTCGGCAGGCATTGTAATGTCAATATCAGTTACTACAGGTTTGTAAAGGTATATGTTTATAGCTGCACTTCCCTTAGCACCTCCGCCATAACCAAATAATAATGTGTCTTCCTGCAATTTTGCTTCAGCAGTAAGAATAACTTCAAATTTGGTGACCGCAGGGGGCGCAGAGATGTCAAACTTTTCTGAACCTGCTGTTTTGGAAACATTAAAACTCAAACTCAATGAACTACCAATCTTGATATTTAGAATTACATCGTTATGGGTCAGTTTCTTATACACATTAAAAAGAACCCTGACTGCCGGTCCTACATATGGAATGGCAGCTAAAGCCATTCCCACAAGGTCAAAATTACAATGACAGCCAATTAAAGGGTTCAACTTTCCTGTTAAAACAACATCGAACCCACATTTTGGGGAACCTGGAATTTCTTTCCATTGCCATTCACCAGTTAAATCAATATTAGGCCATTCAACTTCAAAGGAGATAGGGCTTTTAAGAGTTTCGGTAAGTGTCCGGACTATTGTTTCGATAAATTGAACAATTCCCACAACCTTTTGCAAAACTTCAAGATAGGAAATAACCTTGGTTTCAACCATTCCTTTCAATTGCCTATCCCGTTCGCTAGGGGTTATTGACAACTCTTTATTTGCAGCATCTTTAACTAATTTTTGAGCTGAATAAGAATTATGATATTCGGTTGTTCCATCTTTATAATGGGTTCCATATTCGGTTTCATTAGCATAGGTAATAAACTGTGTTTTATCATCCTTATAGGCAACCGACGATTTATTCCCTGCAATAGAGGCATCAAAATAAGTCTCAGAATCTTTATAATGGGCTGATGCAGAATCGTTGTAGAGTGAACCGGAAATTTCGGTTGTTTTATCTTCGTAATTAAATTCGCCGCCTTTTTTCTTTCCGGAGTCAGTTAAACTCGCACCCATTTTTAAATCATCGTTGCTATAGGTAAAGTCAGCTGATTTCTTTTTCGTACTAGCGTTGAAAGTTAAGTTGTTATCATCTTCCCGGAATGTCCCTGTAATCTTTATCTCATCTATTTTCTTTTTGGCGAGTTGTGTTACTACCTGCAGTTTCCAGTAAATATCTGGAAATACAATAACTGTGGCACTTACATGGGCATCGCAGGTGTTGGCGCTAATACGGTATTGGTTGGTTGGTGGTTTCCAGGGGAAAAAGAAAAAGGCATATTTTGAAGAGGCCATGAAAACCAATGAAGCATCTGATTTTGATTCGAAGGGATTGGTAAAATCAAAAACTTTGGTTTTATGTTTGTCGTTGCAGGGGCTTACGCCAACTAGGGTACAAGTTACTTTCTTTTTTCGCCGGTTATAGCCGCCAACTATTTCGACCGAGGTAGTGGCAACCTGACCAGGTACCGCGTTTACTTGAGCAACATATGCACGGCCATCTTTATTAACGGTAAGTGATGCAAATGTGCATTTGGTTGGCGTTAACTGACCGGCTTGTTTAGGTTTTATGGGTGTAATAGCCGGTTGTTGGGGTTTGGGTGCCGCTGAACAGGGTTGTTTTGGGCTACCCGCAATTTTGGGTTGAGATTTGGGCTGAGTTTCTTTTTTGGCTTTAGCTAAAATATGGTCTTTCAACTCTTTAGATATTGTCGAAGCTGAAGGCTTTATTGTTCCTTCACCCGAAACATTTGCCTTGGGTTTCTGATACTTGGTATCCGACTTAAGTTTTGTATTACTGTTCCCCATGATCCTGCATTTCAAAATAATAGATTATCTCCTCAAATTTCACTTCGGGTGTACGATCCGGATAAGTCAAAATATCGAACACATCCTGAGGGTATGGTTTTTCTTGAAACTTAGGGTATCTAAATTTCAAGTACGTATATTGCTCAATATCATCTTCAAAAATGATTTCGAAAGACTTGGCTTCTTCAACAATGTCTGAAATACGGTTTTTAAGTTCTAAATCGGAAATAGTTTCAAGTACATGCTTTTCCCTAACCTCAGCTAGGAGAAACTCGATAAACCTAGTTCTTTCTGGTTCGCCAAGGCTTTGAAATTGAAAATTTGATACAGTTAGTAATATAAATAAACTGGTCATTATTTTTTCATTGATAAAATTAATTTCGATATTGTAAAAATTATAAACCTAAATCGATTAAGAAAAAATGAATTCAATTTCTAATATCTAACAAACTCCAATACACCATTTGCTATAGCCCAAAAGGTGAGACTCTTTACTAAATTGGCAAGATCAACATCATCTATATCATTAACTTTTTCTGGTTGAGTTTGCTTTAGACTTTTAGCCTGCTCACTAACAAAGGTTCTTACATTTTCTTCTTGATAAAGCAACATTTGCTTCTTTGTGACAATTAACATCCTATTTTCGTTTAAAAAATAATATAAAAACAATATTTCTTATTCCTTAAAAAATCTAAATTTCTATTGGAAGCTGATAAAACACATTTATAAAATTGAGCACTCTTAGTTATAATACAATTTTTGGATATTAATAATTTTATTTCCAAAATAATTAATGTCGTTCAATTATTAAAGGAAATTCGTTTATATCCTTTAAATAATCGTTAAAATCACCCCAAGCAAGGGGATCAATCAATAAACAACCTTCAGAAACTCCGCTTATCAAGAGGTTACCGTATTCATCTTTCATTGGCTTACCATTTGTATCTTTTTTTACATATGTACCAGCCCAACCTTTGTCGTTTGGTTTATGAATATAAATCCCATTAATTTTACTACCCTGTTTAGGATATTTTTTATTAATTTCTCCGTGCAAGGTCCTAATTGATTTGCCTTTTTCTACTTGCCAAGGAGAATGGAATGGAGGCGGATTTTTGTTTTTCTCTCTTTCAGCCAGTACTTTATCACTAAGTCGTGTAACTGTATATTCACCATTATCTACTACGCTAAATTCATTCGGATCAGAACTCATTGTATATCCTCTTATTTCTTTAATGTCACCATTTTTTGTACCAATAATTACAGTGGCTGTAACTGCACCAACCCCATTGAAATAGGCATTACTTCTATTCTTATCTCCCCCCACATCATGTTTCTTATTAGTGCCCAGCTTTTCATTTTCACTTCCTAGAAATAGAACAAATGCTGGATATAAGGTTACATTTTCTGGATCTTCTCCTTCAATCCACCATTTATATTTACCATTTGATTTAAACCACCCTTTTTTGATCGTATTTTTGGCTGACCCTGTTGTATTAGATGCAGGGTGCATATCCGCAGGTAATGGGCACACAGTAGTTGAAAAATTAATAGAAGGAGCAAAGCACGGATTTACTTCTTTGTAGATTTTATTAGCGTTTGTAGTTGAGGTAGCCATATTATTATTCCTTTTCAGATTCTGCCAAAATAGTATTTACCAGGTCTTCTAAGCTTTTTGTTTTCGTGGATTCGGTTGTATCATTCGTTAAAATTTCATGTGCCTTTGGAACGTCCTTATCAAAGTTCTCACCAAGCACAAAAGCTGTAACAATATAACTAGCAAATGTTTGTGTTAAAGTCAACCCATATCCTTTGGCATTTTCAATTTGTACTGAAATTTTATCATGAAGTACATGCATGGGAATGCTCCTAACGTCTACAAAGTTATCCCTTAGCAGTTTCATCATTTTTTTGATGAATTCTTCCCTGCCAATGGCTGATAAAGTTTCAAGTTGGGAGTTTTTAATCAGGAACATAAGGCAGCAAGCGTATATTATTTTTTAGCGCAGTTTTGGCAAAAAGGTGTTCCACTTTTTGCGGCATTTTTCATCGTTATAATCTGGTCACCAGTAGGTGAAATCCCAGGTAATAAGGGTGGTGTTCCGGGTGTAGCTGATTGGCCAGCCAAAATAGCATTTAAAGCACATTTCTCACAAAATGGCATACCCTTGGCCGCAGCTGCCTTCATGGTAGCCAATTGGGCAGCCACAAAGGCCGCCGAGCTATTCATTTGCTGAATGGCCAGTAGAAAAGGCAAGGGCAGGGTGGGGGGGTCAGGTGTTCCGGGCGCTAAATCGCCAATAAGTACCGTGGGGCAACCTACCGTAATTACACCGCCATGTGCCGTGGAGTCGCCCAAGCGGGCTGCTGGTTTTCCGCCAATAAACACACCCATCGAACCCAGAATAATGGTATCGGGTGGCCCAACACAAACGCACATATCGCCCATCACGGCTGCTGGCATCCCCCCAATAAGAACCGTTGGCACACCAGGACCGACTACCGGACCTCCCACGTGGGGCACCGGCGGCAAGCCGGGTGTTACCATCGGGCAGGTGTGCATATCAGTTAAGCGTGCAGCAGGTTTTCCCATGGCATGTTAATTAATTTTAACGACAGCCCCTTTAACAATGGTAGTGACACCTCCAGAAAGTTCTGCAGTTGCTGAACCTTTGGTTATTAGGGTAGTACCTTTTACTTCGGCCTTGGAGTTGGCCTTGGCCTTAAAGTCCGACATGGCACTCAGTTCCATGTTCTTATCGGTTTTGGCCTTAAAGTTACCACTCGCCTTCATCACGGTATCATTTTGCGAGGTAATTTCAATTTTTCCCTTCACCGTAAGCTTGTAGTCGCTTTCGGCTGTTATATCAATGTTTTCGGCATTAATTTTCATATCGCCTTTACATTCAATGGTTAAGAGTTTGCCATGTGATGAAAGTGTAATGGTGTTAACTTTATCTTTATCATAAATAACAATGTCTTCCTTGCCATCTTCGTCGTTAAACTGTATGGTATGCCCGCTGCGGGTTCGAATGGCTTTTTTGTGGTTTTTATCGCCTTTCCAGTCGTCGGGTTTTTTCTTTCCGGTATAATGCGACCCGATAACGTAGGGTTTTTCGGCATGGCCACTTTCAAAGCCAACCAGCACCTCTTCTTCTACTTCGGGTATAAAAAATATGCCCTTGTTCTTTCCGGCATAAGGTGTAACGATGCGCAGCCAAGGAGTTTGATCGCCATCTTCTTGCCAGAAAAAGCGTACCCTTACCCTGCCCATACCATCGGGGTCGTTGGTATCGGTAACAATGGCACTTTGGGTTCCCATTTTGGGATACAACAACGAATCGGTTCCTGGAGGAGCTTCCAGACTAGAAGGTATGGCTTCAAAATGGTTGAGGTAGTTACCGCCTTCATCACAAGTATGCCTAATCGAGAAAACACGGTACTCACCGGTATTCAAGGTCTTGGCTTGGCCTTTGCTAAAAACGGTATTGTCAATTTTAACCACACAACCTAAAAAAACCTCGCAGTTATCGCTAACACCCGTAGCGGTGTATAGGCTTGATACCCGTTCCTTTTTAGCGGTTTTAACCGCATAATCAACCAGTTTGTCAGCCGAAGTATTGTAGTTGGGCACCTCATAGTATATATCTTCAGTATGATCTAGCACATCTTCGGATATATTCATCGATTTTTTGAGATTACCCTCAGCGTTTACCTGAAGCGCATCCGCGTTCTTCTTGATGGTATCTTCTTTTAGGTAATTGTAGGCTTTGTATTCAATGCCCAAAGTAGCCAGCTTCATGGCATAGGTTACTTCCAATAAATCTTTACCATGCAATAAGTTAACCTTAGTTGTAGGGGGTTCTCCAAAAAACAGCTTATTGTCGCCAGTTACGCCAAACCATTCGCCGTAGGTTTTGGCCAATCGTGTTATAAAATCATGGTTTGTTTCGTTATACTGCACGGTATAGGGCAGCATTTCACTGAAGTTTGATTGGATGTTTTTACCATCAAAAATATTGGATGAGTAATCGGAAAGCACTCTGTTTACAACATCGTCAAGCTTGAGGTTTTCGAACGTACGGCAATGACGTTCAGAGTCAAGCAACACATCCATGCTGGAACCTTTTAAGGAAATGGAGCCGTTGTATGAGTCGTTGAATTTTGAACCGCTCACTTCAAGTATTATCCCATTAAAAACAGTAGCCGAGGTGGCTTCCACATTATCCTTGCCAATGGCTTTTATGTCAATTTTAATTTTCTTTCCAATCAAGTCTTTGGCTTTTTCAAGCACTAATGATTCCCCTGCCATCGAAAAACTATCGAAGGCATCGGGTCGGCAAATCACCTCAAAATGCTGGGGTGTGTTTATTTGCTGGTTGATGGAAAGATGGCTAAAACTTTCGAGCCGTTTGCCTTTGATGGAAATTTCTGCTTTAACTACTGTTGCCATGGTAGAATTTTAAAAATTAGTCCATTGTGAGTCATAATCCACGCCATCAACCGAAACCTCCTTCGCCACAAAACTCAGGTAAGAGGTCATTGGGCTATCACCGTAATTCATGAATTTTTCTTGCAATTTTATGCAAACAGCCTGCTTGAACGACAGGGATTTAAGCTTTTTAGAATCGGAGTCGTCTTTATAGAAGTTTATAACACCGCTACGTACGTTTCCGGCGCCCAGCATCCATTGTATCATGGCTGGGTCTGACCTTGTTTCAAGGATTACATTAATCAGCCCGCATCGCGGCCTTGAACAGGGTTTGCCCAGCGAGTCTATCTCTTGGCTAAATTCGTAATCGCACTCAATAACAGTGTAAGGTTCTTTGCTATCGTTAAACCTAAGTTCTGCTTTAAATGTCATATTCGTTTGGTTAGAATGGTTTCAGGTTTTTAAGCACACATTTACCCTCGAGCAATTCGCTATGAAATGCAAGGTTATTGGTTGATATCAGAAGTTGCTAATATCAAAATATTCGTAGAAAAACTAACCTAAAATAAAGCCCCATCGATAATTAAAACAGCCTCGATGGGGCTTTAAATAGCGTTATACCCATTCGTTTTCGTGTGAAGCTCCACCGATAGTCATTTTTTTGGCAGAAAGCGTTATGGTAAGTACCATTGGGCTTTCGGTATTGTGACTGAAGGTTTCTTCAAAACCAATGAGGTAAGCTTCCTCGAAATCAACTTGTTTCATAATAGCTGATTCGCTGTCGCGTTTAAAGAATTTAACCGCGCCGTTTTTTCGATCGAAGCTGTTGGTCATCCAATCAAAAAGCGAGGTGTCGTCGGTTGATTCAACGGTAACCGTAATCTTACCACCACGGGTGATAGAGGATGGTCTGCCGGTAGCATCCGTTTCTTGAAAAAGATGGTAGGTGCAGGACATTACATTAAAATCCTTGCCATCAACTGTAAATTTAGCTTTAAAGGCCATAGTGTTTAATTTTTAAGTTTAAGAAATTTATTTATTGGTTTTAGTTTATCCTGTTCTCCGATTGCTCATCCTCCAGGCTTATTGTGAAATTGGCTTTGGATTGCATCCTAGGCTAATGTATAATACTTAATAATCTTAATGATTAGTTTTATATTGACATGAAAATTTGGTTATTTGGCTTTAAAATTCATGCGGTCGCCTTCCTTCTCGGCTTCCATATTAATCTTGAAGTTAACTGCTGGGTATTTGGGATCAATACTCAAGTTGATATACACTTTGTCGCCAACCTGATCTATTTCGAATTTGTAATCCTCAATAATTTTATCGTCCCATTTTTTGCCTTCGAGGTATTGTGTAAGCTGATTGCTAAACTCGCGTCTGGTTTTGGAATCAAAGTTTTCGAATGCCCTTCTATTACAGAAATCTACTAAAACTTTGGCGAGGTAATCATAAACGCGAACGATGGAATAGGTCTGGAACTTTTGGTTTGCGCCGTCGTACAATGTTTTATCGCCAAACGACATTACTTTTCCCCATTCATCAACCATAGGCACAATACCCAGATCGCGCATTTTGCCCAAGTCGCTTTTTAAGAGTGGGACCATGGTTCCTTGAACTCCAAGCAATTCACCAAACTTTTTGCCAGCCACAACCTGAGCAACCGAAGTGCTGTACATTCTACCGGCTAATACGGCTGATGGTGGAATAAATAGGGGTTCTTCTTCTTGGATATTCTCGTGTTTTTGACGCCCAACCAACCAGTTACAGGTTAAAATCACATTGGCAAGGTAATCTTCTCCACCGGCAAGTTTATCGCTTTCAATCATATCTATCAGGTCGGTAGCTTCTTCAAACAAATCGCCACGGTAATCGGTAACCATCATAACCTGGTATTTGTTGGCCCTACGGCCCCATTCTGCGATAGCCTGTTTGCTACCCAAGAAACCCGGAATTACCAACAAACTATAGTTTTCGCGTAAGTCAAGCCTGTCGAATTTGCTATTTAACTCGCGTTCAATTTCTTCGGGGAAACTGCTCAAGTTTGGATCTGTTAATTGTTCGATGGTAGCATTTACGAAAGCACACGCACCAACCTTTTCCTCTTCGGTGTTGCGGAAGAAAAGATAAGCTGTGCGATAGGATTGTTCCAAATCTTTGATTTCTCCCACAGCGTGCAAAGCATTCTCATTGTATAGATTCAATGATTCTTGATGTGCTTTTTCACATTCTTCCACAATGTTGTACAGATCACCTTCTTTCGAGAGCACATCAATCCAAAGCTTCATCTTGCTTTTAAGGGTTTCACGCTCTTTTTTCCGATTGCTTTCGGTAAGAAAGATTTTTTTCCTGGCTTTTTTTTCAGGGTTCATGTTTTCGATGCCCTGAATAATATTCGACAGAAAATCAAAACCATCGGCACTTGCCCTGGCTTGTATTTCGTTCAAACTCGATTTTAATAAATCAGCCGTAGGAGTTTGTTCAACCTCTTTATATATCTTTTCTTTAAATTGCAGACCTTTATCCTGCATTGCTTCATTTGACTCAGCCATGATATGTAATTATTTATTATTTTTCACTTTCTTCCATTTCTTTTAAAATTGCCATCAACGCTTTAATGAGGGCTGTTTTACCGGTGGTATCTGCAATAACTTTTTTAAGTTTGTTATTGTTCTTCAGTTCCTTAATAATTTGTTGATAAACTTCTGACTGCGTTTTCAGGTCTTTCAAAAACCCACTTTGGTCGGTAAGATTATCGAGGCTAAAATCAGCTAATGATCCAAATGCCAGTTCTTCGTTAACAGTACCGCCATCTTTATCAGTAAAAGCAACTTCTGCTTTTGGTTTATATTGATTAAAAACATCTTCGATATTCTTCAGACCTTCAACAACCGCTGGTCTGCTATCTGGGGTTTGGGTAAATCGTTGGACAAACATGGTCCGATTTTCTTTGAGGTCTTTTATGGCTTCTACTCCCGATTCTTTTACGAGTTCGCCACCAATTACACTTTTTGCCATAGTTGTAGAATTAATGAGTATTTAAGTAAATTATTAACAATTTATTGAGTTTTCCATTCAAATCCTTCATCAGAACACGAGATTTTTATCTTACTTCCCTCCCCAATTTCACCGGCAATTATCATACGAGACAAGGGCCGACGAAGTTGGTTTCGGATGATACCAATAAGCGGACGAGCACCATATTGAGGGTTAAATCCCATTAATGCCAGTTTCTCCTTGGCATCAGCGTCCACTTCTAAGGTAATTTTTTGATTATCAAGGGCTTTGTGTAGTGCCTTCATATGAATCTGAAGAATCTGCACGGCAATGTCCTTGTTGATGGGCGCAAACGGGATAATTTCGGTTAGACGGCCTAGAAATTCAGGTCTAAAGTGTTGGGTCATAATTTCTAATAGATTGGCCGAAGAGGGTATCTGGTTTTTCTGAAATGAATCAACCACATATTTACTGCCAATATTGGAGGTAAAAATTACAACTGCATTCGAAAAATCGCCCTCCTTGCCTAAGCGATCATGGAGCTTACCTTCGTCGAGTATTTGCAAGAATATGTCGAAAACCGATGCATGGGCTTTCTCTATTTCATCGAATAGTACAACCGAATAGGGTCTTTGACGGATTTTGTTCACCAATACTCCACCTTGTTCATAACCAACATATCCCGGAGGAGCTCCGTATAGTAGGGCAGCAGAGTGTTCTTCTTTAAACTCTGACATATCAAAGCGAATCATCGAGGCTTCGTCATTAAACAAAAATTCTGCTAATGTTTTTGCTAATTCGGTTTTACCCGTCCCGGTGGGGCCAAGGAAGAAAAATGAGCCAATAGGTTGGCCAGCTTTGTTAAGTCCAGAGCGGCTTTCGAGTATGGCTTCATTTATTATTTTTATAGCATGATTCTGTCCGATAACCCTTTGAGTTAAATACTGTTCTGCATTTAATAGTTTTTCGCGTTCACCACTTTGCAGCTTACCTACTGGAATATTGGTTTTTTGGGCAACAACGGCTGCAATATCGTTTATATCAATTTGGTCAGTTATACCACCCACTATATTTTTTAAATTAGCGATAGACTGTTCCATGTAGGTTAAGCATTCGTTGATATCGCTATATAAATCAGGGTTTATCTCCTGCTCAAGACGGGCATGTAATACAGGGTTTATGCGTTTCACAAGTTTCCAATGTACTTCTTTTACCTGATTTGCGGTAATCGCCTCCGAGCCCAAAGCCTTTAATTGATTGAGTTCATTTTCCATTTCTTCAAGCGTGGGCCGCGTGAAATCGCGTGAAGTTTTAACAACGGCCATCGTCCTGTCAATAAGGTCAATAGCAGCAGAAGGGAGGCTTCTTTCCTTTAGATATCTTCGTGATAGACGAATAGTTTCCTTAAGCGCATCATTTGATACCGAGAAGCCGTGGTGGGTAGCATAATAAGCTGGAATAATTTCTGTAAGGATAGCCATAACCTCCGTATCGGTTGCTTCTTCAATCTTTATAAGCTCGAAAAAACGTTTTAGGTTAGCATCCTTTTCAATGGTTTTGGTATAGTTATCAACGGTGGTGGTAGCAATAATGGTAATCTCGCCTTTGCTCATCTCTTGTTTCAGGATGTTGGTGGCTCCGGGCGCACTTCCATGTTTATCAAGCAATTCGTGTAAATCTTCAATTATGATGATAGCTTGGTTATAAGCTTTGGCTTCGGAAAAAATATTGCTCAATCTATCTTCAACCTCGCCTTTATAGGAAGCTCCGGCAATCAGATTTCCAAATGATATTTCGAAAACGCAGGTTTGGTTAAGGGTTTCCGAAAACTTGCCATCGGCAATCAATTGGCAGAATCCATTAATAACCGTTGATTTACCAACACCAGGTTCACCAGTTAGCAAGATGTTTGGGTTGATGCGTCTGTTTAACACTTCGGCAATCATACGAATTTCCTTTTCCCTACCAACAACTTTTTCGAGCTTGCCTAGGCGTGCCAATTCAATTTTATCGATGGTGTATTTTAAAAGAGCCGTATTTTTAATTGTAACTGTTTGGTTTGAAGAATCATTCTTGCCAATTGACTGTAGTAGGGAGTTTTTTTGAACGGCACTGTTAAGTATTTCGTTTGGAGTTATGGGCAAGGTTTTTAGCTGTTCGTAAGAGAACCCAACACCTGGCGTGCAAATGGCAATAAAAGCACTCATTGCATTGGTCTTATCTTCAGAAAATTTAAGCCTGATGTTCTCGGCTTCGTTTAAAACAGCAATACACTCTTTATCAGCTTTTATAAGTTCTTGATTTTTAGAAGTTTTCTGATAGGTTTCTATTCGTACCTCTGCCCATTCTTCAACATAAAAAATATCTTTATCAATGCTCTTGAGGTAATCTCTTATAGGCAGTTCCTTATTGAGCAAAGCACGTAATAGATGGGAGGGCGAATAAAACTCGTTCGCGTTTTCTTTGGCCAAGGCTTGGGCAATTTGAATTGCCTGTTTTAAATCGTCGGCGTAATTAATAACATCCATTGTAGCAGCGTTTTATCTATTTAATGATTACTTATGAGTTAGTGAGCAAGAAGGGAAGTCCGTTACAAATATACGCATATTTTGATCATTTTCAATATGCTGAAAATTTTTATTTCACGATGCGACTCCATTCTTTAGATGGAATCACTTCGAGGTTATGGGGTTTAACAAAGGGGGTATTGGTTTTGTTTCCAATCTCAAGATAACTGTTAAATAGGATTTTTGAAATCCTTGCTTTTGAGACAATTACTTGAAAATGGATCTGCGAAACCCTAATTGTGTCGGGGTATGGGATTATAAAAGTTTTAAGGTGGAGGGTAACTTCAGGGGTTTTAATACGATGCAAATCATGCAAAACCCTTTCAAAAAGCAATCCTTCATATTGAATGTTTATGAGCGATGGGGCATAAAACACATTTAAAAGCCCAAGTGGTATCTGTAACCTTTTGTCAATGAAACCTCTTTGCCATAAGAATGAAGATACGGTCAGATTTGGAAAAAACTTTTTATTAAATCTGATGTTTGATGCAGACCTGGGAATAGTATTAACAACCCCATGCTGTTCATATCTCTTAAAGTTTATATGGTTTATAGGTTGTAACATCTAACGCTTTATACAAATTCAATGTAGAAAGGTAATACATTTGCTGCATGTTGTTCCAGCTTTAGCAGCAATTCTTCCTTTAGGAAATCAAGTTCTGCCATTGAATAATCGTGCGAACCAAGCAAGATTGAGATTTCAAGCACTCTTTCGAGGCCTTGGCCCGCGCGTTGGCTTTGTTTTACGGTTTTCCTTACGTTAACTTTCACATTTCGGGGATGAAAGTACTCATAGCAGAATACCTTTATATCTTCAGATGTTACAATTCTGTTGCGTGTTAAAAGCAACCGCCTTAAGGTATCGATATACTCTTCGTCAGAGGGCTCCTTTTTACCACCAAGTGAGGTTGTTAAGAGCCTTAAACTTTCAGAACCCGTATCGGGGGCAAAAACGATGTCGCACTGTTTCTGACCGTCATCTCCGCTCAAAGGCTTAATTTGATTCGCATCCTCACCGGAGGTTGTCCAATACCGTACATAAACTTTTGTTTGATCTTTAAACGCTTTTAGCAGTACACTTCCTGAATATTTACCCTTTTTCTCTTGTTCAATTTCGATAACTTTTTCAAAATCAATGGTAGCCTTGTTTAAGCGATTAAGCTTGTCAATATCCTCTTTTGACCCATCCTTGGTTAGCAAAACAATTTCTTCCTTAAGAAGGTTAAGCAAATGATTCAGCATGCCTTTCAGCTTTTGTGATGTAATACGGCCTAAGCTGCCCCGTCTAAAAATTGCTTCTCCTTCTTTACCCACCGCACTTCGCAAATCAGGATCAACGAGTGTGTAGTTTAGTTCTTCTTCACGAGATCTAATTTTACCCCCGATACTGGTAATGGCCATTATAAAATCGTCACTAACAATGGGATATATATTAATGTAAGTTTCTTCTACCTCAAAGAGTTTTTGTTCGAGTTTGAGGTTAACCACCGGAAAGCAGTTAATGCTTGTATAAAGCAAATGAATCCAGCGTTCATTGAGCATATTACTAAATGATAACTTGATCCAAAAAATATCATCGGTAATTTTATCTAATTCATGGCCTGGAAACCGGCTTTTAAAGTCGCTTGGGAAGGGAGGCGTATTCGCCGTTTTTGGTGTCAAATCGTGCAGTGTAGCAAAATATTTCTGGTACCAATCGCGCGTAGTTTGAAATAGTTGATAAACTATTTGATCGGAATGCGAAGTTTTGTAGCTAACAAATTCATTTTGTTGTGAATTGATCCCTTGGCTCATTTTTATAGGAGTGCCATCAGCCGTAGAGCATTTGCAAAACCGCAATGCGTTAAAAAAAGCACTTTGCTCATTCAATGCTTGTGGCATAGCGAAAAAAATCGCAATTTCATCTTTAGGCAATACCTTGTTCAAATCCTTGATTCCTAGCCACAACACATCATCTTGAAATGCGTTAGAGCTATCACCGCCTATTATTTGTATTCTGTTGCCTTCGCTTATTCGGTAAAAACGATCCCTAAAAACAAGGTAATCAATTTCGGCTTGCATCGTTCTAAAAGTACCTGCTGGTGCAAATGTTAATTCTTTGCCTCTGTTGCCCTTTCTTATAACAAACTGACATTCGGGCCAAATCCTTGTTTCTTCAACTTTTTTTATGGGTTGAGCCCTCATGATAGCATGTGCTGGCCGGGGAAGTTGAAATTCTTCAGGAAGCAAAGACTCAATAGTTCGGTTGATAAGCCGACGCTCGACATGGTAAATTTCTTCGTAAACTTGCTCTAGTTCTTCAGCACAGGCCCCATAAAACAGCTTAATTATAGGATCATTTAAAAATGCTTGAACCTCATGATCTTTCCATCCTTCTTCAACCATGCGTTCTTCTGAACGTGCCAGCATATGATCCAATATCTCAATAGTCTTTGTTTTCATAGTTCCCTTTAATATTCGAACGAGATTTTTATATCGTTTTGTTGCTCTTTAGTTGATACAATACGGTAGCTGATGGTTAAGGTAATCTTGTAATCACGATCGCTTTTGTCCTTTTTATTCAAAATCTTAATCTCCGGCTCGCGTATTACGATATCGGTAATGCGAGGTTCATATTTTTCAAGTATATACCGTACCTGTTCAATAAAACGTGGCTGCCACTGCATAGTGTTTAAAATGGGTTCAAACTCATTTGACCAAATACTATAACCAAAATCATAGTTATGAGCACATTCTCCCTGTTTTGTAACCACCAGAAAATTAATAAACTCCACTATAGACTTTTCGATGGAAACCCGTTCAAAGGTGTATGAACGCCCCTTGGGCGCAAAGGTTAGTGGTATTTTTAAAAAGGATTCCATATTCCTTGCTTAAGGTGTAGTAGTTTCGGAATAAGTGCTTACTTTTTTGTTTAAGACTTTTCCAGCCTGCATGCTTACAACTACTTGTGTGGTTATCAACAACAATGCTAAAAGGCTGACAAGTGCAAAAACAAGCCAACCTTGCTGTATTTGTTTTATATTTAAGGGTTTTTCCATTGTGATATTAGTTTAATAGACTTTTTTTCATGTCGCGTAAGTCATCTTTACAGTCATCAAGGTCTTTTTCAAGTTCATCCACCTTGTCTTCTTTTTCCTTCAGTTGTGTTTTTAGAAGCTCTATCTCGGCTTTTCCACCTTCTTCTTTTATTTTATCGAGGGCTTCGTACAAGTCAGAAAGCTTTATTAACACCGGATACCTTGGGTCTAAGGTGTCCATATTCTTTTTAACATAGTCATATAAAGACAGATAACCACTTTTGTATTCCTTTTCAAATTTGCTTTCCTTACGGTAGGATTCTAATTCCTTAATGTATTCATAAACTTTTGCAGCATGAACATCTTCTTTTTGTTGCGGCTCTGATGAAACATTTAACTTGCCAAGCATTACATTCGGAATATTGAATAAATAGTAAAGGGGTATAGTTATACAAAGTATGCAAATAATGTAAAAGACGATAAACCGTATTAATTTGTCTTTCCTTTCTTCAGTATCATTCATAATAAACTTGTTTTATTAGTTAAACGCCAAAGATATTGTCTTGTTTGGGAAGGAATTTGGTGTAGTTTTCAGTAAATTGCTTAATAGCTGGCAAACCGATTCCTGCGTCCAGGTGATCGTACTTATTGTTGATAAGTGATTGAAGCAAACTTGTTAGTTGATCGTTAAAGTGTACATTTTGAACCGAAGAAGAATACAAAATAATTCTTGCCAGTTTATTCATCAGTTCAAACAAGTGAATGGGCGGCAAATAAAGTAGTTTCCAATCAAATTCTACCTTATGGGTATTGAAAAAATTTACAAGGTTTAAAAGCATCATCCTGTTTCCCACATTTTGCTCTGAAAGGCCTTCGAACACTCTTTTTTCCAAGTCGTTCATCATGGCCGAAATGGCATTGTAGGTAGCAACCAAAGTTGGATGCGACCTTACTGAGGAGCAAGGTGGCAAGTAGGATTTGTCTTCTTCAAAGTTAGATCGCGAATATTTCCCGAGCGGCACCACACAATCGCCCAGTGTATGGATGACCTTGGCATCGCGTGACACAAGTTGAAAGTGATACTCAGGGATAGATTGAGGAAACCGAAGAGGGCTTTCATCTTCATTCAGTTGGCCATAAGGTACGCGTTCAAAAGGCTTTACGCTAACAACCAAGAAATAGCTGGAGGCCTCGGTTGTTGGTCTGCCAAAACTAAACTCCATATTGGCAGGTATTTCAATTAAAAACCCTTCTGGCGTTATAGCCGAAAACGCTGACAACGACCTGATTTTATTCTCATTAAACGAAATGTTAAATCGTGGAAGTTCAGTTTCACCATTACTAAAAAGGCCATAACTAAAAGGTGTGAGACCAGCTTGAATTGAATGTTGGATTCGGTGGATAAAATGGTTCTCAGCCTCAGCAAAGTGTGTGGCTGCTATCTTCATTCCGTTAACCCAGTTAACCTGATATAGATTTTGCATACGCTTACATTAATTGGGATTTGTACTCATGCTCTCTTTTGCAAATAATGGTATAGGCTTTTCCTTCCCTATCCGCTTGTTTGGTAATATCTTCAATTTGGTCAGTTGATGCATTGCCGTAATACACCGGATTGGTAAAGCCCAATTCGATAAATGTTTTGTTGGGGTCAATCATCCTGCCGTTTGAGGAACCATCGGCTAAAAAGAAATACCAGCCAAAACTTTTGTTGCTTCGGTCGCGGGTCTCAATGGTGTATCGATCTTGCCGAACCTTGTTTACCTCTAAGGTCGCATTAAAGTAATCCCCTAGTTTTAAATTACCTGGTGCTCTCAGCACCAATGAGTCAATACGTTCGCCACCAGAAGTTGGTGTTAAACGATATTTGATCAGGTAGAAGTGGCTTACTTCGTCTTGCCGGAATTGCAATTCGGTGTTTCTGTTATAAACCCATGGCTTTTGCTGAATATATACCTTGGTTGGAATTGCAAGAAAACACTCAAACGCATAGACTAAAAGTACGGGCACAAAGAAAGCGGAAGATGCAATGAAATTGTAAGAAGGTATTAGCTTGTACCCACCTAGTTGCATGAATGAGAATAAGGCAGCCATACCGGCCAGTAAGACTGCCAGTGAGTATAGCAGTTTCCAGCCAAAAGATTCATTTGACGTCCATTCCAACAATTTGTCGGATAAAAACGTATGTAATGTGCCAATCAGCATCAGCCAAAACATCCAAACCAAATAAAAATAAAACGCATTATCAATAGACTTTGCAGCAATTCCTGCTACACCAAGCACAATACCACCTGTGAGCATGTACAGGAAGCTAATACCAGTTTTGCGTTTAGCACTACGTACAAAGTAAGTAATTGCAAAAACAATTATTGCTGCAATTATGGTAAATAAAAAAACGATACCGAGATTAGGATTAAGAAGTGATTTCATATGAATAAATTATATCTTTGTGTTAAAGCCTATATATGAATTTTCAAGTAAAAAACCATTACTATCTGATGATATATCTAGCTGATATTCAACCTCGTATTGGTAAGGGATAAAGTAAGAAGAAAAGCATTCAAGCAAAATTTGCTTACTGCCTTTGGTGAGATAATCTGTAACATCCTGTGCTTTAATAGGACCTATTTTAAAAGTTACTGTGGAAGCGTTTTCGTCCATGCAATTACCGGCTACTAAATTATTCCCACAATTATCATGGCCTAAACCTGTTATAGATTCTGGCCCTGTTTCGGGTTGATAAAAACGCATGGTGGTATTTGCCGTTTTAAATGAAATATCGGTTGAAAGCAGGTAGGCTAAGCACTGAGCGGTCAATGGGAAATCGCCAACAACCTGAAAAAGACTTGGTAAAAGTTTACAGAATCGGATCATGTCCTCGTCAGTTAAATTATACTCAACCTTCCAAAATTCTTTCAGGCTTTTATTGTCGCCGAAATTAATGGCGAGCATTTGATTGTTCTCAAAAGCATCCAATGCAACTTTAGCATGAAAAAACTCATCTTCGATTGGATTAAAAAGATAGCGTGTTTTAATCGTCTGTTCGCGGTTAAACTTTGTAATTTCCTCAATTTCTTCTTTTGAACCAACCACTGGTCTATAAAAAACATACTCCGGCAAAGATTGAACGATCCCGTCACGGCTAAGTTTTAGGTGAATCTTTTGGTTGATTAATTCTGCTTTTTGAATATCAAATTCCCAATTGCGTTTATGGCGGCTCTTGAAATTCAAAACAAAATTGTCAGCATTTAGGCCATTCTGTAGTAATCCGTTTACAACAGATTCAGCCTTAATGTTCACATTAAGCTTGTTAATTTCGTTTACGATTTTCTGCTTCAATGATTTGGAGGCCATAAGTTTTGCTCAGCAATAATTTTTAAGTAGTCCTATGTTTAGCAATCTTGTTAAAATAGTTTATTGTATATAGTGTAAGAAATGGCGGATTAAGAGCTTCACACATTAAAAAACATCATGGACTGGCTAATGAAACTCCATTCGTAATATTTTGATCGGATACAACTAGGTCATCACCATCTACAATTCCATCACCATTTAAGTCAGATGAAAGGTATCCTGCACTACCAGAAATCAAGTCTGAATCCATATATACCAAATCGTCTCCATCAATAATTCCATCTTGATTGGCGTCTCCGATATATATGCCAAATTTTCCCTCACCAAGGTCAATCAAATTGTCGCCATATGCACTATTAGCATCATTGCTAAAATCGTAATTTATTAGCGCAGAATTAAATGGAACAGGAGTTGAACTCCAGGTTTCGAGGCTATTTCGATGTTTAATAACAAGGTAATAGTCGGAACTTATAGCATTGGAAAGGGACAGACTAGCAGATCCATCTATATTGAGATCAACTGGATAAGGGCCTGCAACCGTTGTAAATGGATTAACACTGCTGTGTAACTCCAATGATATTTGATCAGCCACCAGTCCCGGGAATTGATCGCCCGAAAGGCCTTGTGCTTTTCGCATACTTCCGCCTCCTATATAAAGGCCCTCAAGGAACAGGCTCAAGCTCAGTTGCTTGATACCAGCTAACAATTCCCCTTGTTGGAAACCTGTATTTAGTGTGTAGCCACCAGCCATATAAGTTTGTACTACTGGCTCGCCAATTGTATAACTGAGGCTATAGCCCCCATTACTACTAAAACTGCCTGCCGATCCAATAACCGAAGAAGAGATGGATTGACTATAAGAATTTGAAAACCAAATGGTAATACAAATTAAAATAAAGATTTTTTTCATATAACATTTGTTTAAATACTTAACTATACATTATACTATGGATTTACTTTTAGGGTTTCGATAGTTCCGCATTCATTTTTAGTAACGTTCACAACCGGCACTTTACTAAAGCCAGATTTTAAGTACGCACTAATTGAATTGTGGCCATCAACTTGAATGTTTAGAATTTTTAGTTTGGCAAAGGAGGTTGTAAGGTCCTTCAAATAGTCTGCCTTTTCATCCGGATCAGCAATCCTGACGTACATTTTGAAGGTATCGTTAATATCTTCAACAATGGCCATAATTTTTTGGTTATAGTCACTAATTTGATCTGGAGGATCGCAGGGGCTGCCTGACAACGTGATAACATAACTACCTTTTAAGCTTTCAAATCCTTCTTTTGAAGGTGTTACATCAAAAACGACCTTGGCAGATTTTACGGTAGCGTTTAGTGCAACGGTAAACCCGTCAATATCGCCAGTTCCAGATGCTGGAATCCCGTCAAGTTTAACTTCTTTGGAAGTCCGTTCCGTATTAAGTTTCCACGAAATTTGATATGGTTTTGCTTGGTTACAGCTTAAAGCTTGCTTTGGTATATCAATGTTTTTTTGATTGGCCTTAAGCGTTAACCTTGCACTGGTTTTAGCCAATTGTATTGGCTGTTTTGGAGCATCAGGTTTGGCTTTGAACGTTTTGGAGAACTCAGTAGCATCACCTGTTTTGCCTTTATGGATAGGTGTCAACTCAAAGGTCAGGCTGGCTTCAATTAATGGATTTGGAAGTTCATACGCCACAATAATGGTTTTACCTATGCCTTTTGATGGTGTTACGGTTAGTCCGCCCGTGGTTTGCTTAATCTCCCAGGCAATTGAATCAGTGGGGACGTTGGTTTCAAAGGGGCCAAGGGTGTCCGTTAGCTGTGGTTTTTCCTTTTTGTCAACATAAATCAAGGTGTCAGCAGGAGGCGAAACAAGGAAAAGCTTCAGGGGTGGCGGAGGAGGTGGTGGAGACGGCGGGGCAGTAGGTGGGGGAACCAATAAAAAAGTAATGCCTGCTGAAATCAGCACCAGCAATCCTATGGTTAAGTAATACCAAAAAGGAACTTTTCGTGGATGATCGTTTTGCATTATGGTATGGTTTATCTATTATTTAAGTTTTAGTATATCATTTTGTTAGTGCTTTCCATCCCGTTCATAAACCAAATCGCCTGGGGTGTGTTTCAAAATCAAACTGATAGAGAAAAACGTACGCGAGATGGCAATGAAGAGTATTGTTGCGATAAACAGTAAAAACCAAGCATTAATCAGTGAGAAGTAATTCTCACCGGCTTCAAGTATCAGTAGGTGTGTTAAGAAGTACCGTTCAAAAATTTCTCCTGCCGTCCAAGCTACCAGGAATGCTGGTAGAAGAGCAGTTAGTAAGATTCGTAACGTTACCCTGATATATAACCAAATTAAGACCTTATTGTTGATACCAAAGGCTAAGAAATTCCCTAGGTTCTTTTTCACTTTCTCAAGATGGTTTCGAATAGAACCCGATATGTAAATGGTTACAGAAACAATGGAAAGCAACAACACCATAAAAATGGCTCCAAGGGCAAGTTTGCTTGTAAACAAATAGTTTTCGCGTTGCTTTAATACCTCCATATTTAGGGGAAGCTCGTATTTTTCCAGAATATAGTTAGCAAACTCACGGATTTTGTCAAGATTCTGGAACTCAATGGCCAAACAATCATGAATTTGAGCAGCATTGTCGAAGGTGGTGTCTGGTGTTAGCTCCCAATACTGCCCCCAATGGAAATTGTTTAACTCAGGGATGGAGTTTAACCGTTGCATTTTTTCATGAAAGGATAAATATGGCCCCTCGTTTTCTACCGTCCACAACCAATTTTTAAGCTTAGCATCTTTTCGTAGGGTTGAGTCGAAATAAATGCTTCCGAGGTAATCAAGCCTATCTAGGGCAGTATATACCTTAATTAGAAGGCTATCAATATCGGAACGTTTTGCATTTTCGATAAAAAACCTAAATTTGGTATTTTTCGAATCGTATAAACTATACGAAGACTTTGTGTATAAAGTATTTGTGCAAACTATATCCGAGAGGTCAGGCATTTCCTTTACTACAGCTATGATGGGAAATGGTAACCAATCAGCATTATTAAAAGTGCGTATTGGCAGAAAAACAACTGTAGTATCATCTAAACCAAGTGATTGCAACAATTTTTGGGTAACTACTATACCATTGGGCTCAAACCAAAAAATTGAATCATTCGAAATAGTATCAGGTATGTATTTGCGAATCAAGTTGTTGGGATGCATAAGGGCATTAATTACACCTGTTGAGGGTTCGATTGAACGGCATTGAATGGCAGCCAAGGAGGTATCACCTTGGCGTGATTTAACTTTCCATTGCCACCGGCTATAAAAATAGGTGTTTTTGATGCCGAAAAGCTGGCGCAGGCTGTCTAATTGTGTATCTGTTTCCAAAAGACGGAGCGCTTTACGTGTACTTCCATTGTCAATCAGGTTTATCCAATTGCTAAAAGGATCTTCGGTTAGTTTCTTTTGATAGTTGAGAGCACTCTTTGAGAAACCAAAGCTAAGAAAGGTAATCAGCAAAATAACAAAGAGGTACCAAATTGTGCTGTTGTTGATTCCCCGTAAGGCTTTATACTCATTTTGGAGGATTACGGATCGGAAGGATGCTATATTGTTGTTCTTAAACATAATGCTTAGTTTTGAACTGGGTTAGGGCGTAACATCTCGCGTATATAAGCCGCCATTTCGCTATCATTCAATACCTGTCCTGGTTTATTTTGCCAGTTACCCGCAACTTTATCAAACACATTGCTTTCTTCAACAGCATAGGCCAATTGCTCGGTGGGTGAAAGCACAATAAGTCTGTTGGAATACGTAATTGACAATCGGATGTTATGCGATACCAATACTGCGGACCGATTTGGTAATTGTTCAACGGATTCTTTCAATAATAACATAAGCCTTTCAGAAGTATCGTCATCTAAATTCCCTGTGGGTTCATCACCAAAAATTACTGAATAGTCTTTTGTAATAGCACGAATGAAGGAAAGCCTTTGGCGTTGTCCACCAGACATATCGTAAGGCATCTTATCCAGGTTTTTCACATCAAGGCCAATATCGGTGCAAATTTTAAGTATCTCATTTACCTTGGCATTTTTAGCTGATCCCGAAAGTTGACTAGCTTGGTTCTGTATCAAATTGCCAATCAAGATGTTTTGTAAAGGAGTGTAATAAGGCATTAGGTAATCATTCTGGAAAATGAACGAAAAATACTTCCTGCGTAAGCTCGATAAGGCCTCGGGGTTTTTCCAAAGGTTTGAATCGATTACATGGGTTTCATCATTCGTTGATAAATTAATGGACCCTTTACGTATGGTATGATTCATCATGCCCAGAGTTTCTACAAAAGTGGATTTACCACTGCCCGATTTTCCAAGAATTGTAGTAATGCCTTCATTTGGTATTTGCAGTTCCTTGATAAAAAGCACCGGATTAGGATGTTTATCGTAAGCACACTCCAAATTATGAATCTCAAATACACTTTTTGTCTTATTCATTTGTTTTTTTTTGATTAAGGCAACATATCCATTGGAATCCAGTAATAATAAACACAGTTCTCTTTACAACCCTCATCAATGCTAAATTTAAGTTCTTCTCTACCTGCTAATACCTGTTTTATCCTATCGTGGCATTTTATAAGGTTATCCCAATAATTTCGCACATCACGTTCAATAGTCCTATCATTCGACTTAATCCTGCTTAAGGTGTAGCCCTTTAATGGGGACTTGCTGGCATCTACATTATACCCAAAAGCCTCTCCTATAATATCACTCATAATTTGGGTCGGCGTTAATTCCCTTAGTCGGGCTTCAGGTATATCCTCGCCCACAAAGCGATCAAAAAGCTCCGTGAATAAATCGTATAGAGCTTCGGACTTCTCGCTGGATGTTTTATTGTCATCAAACAATTTGCTCAGTGAGTGGCTGATATCTCTCAACTCATCAGCAGTAAACAACACATCCGCTTTCCAAAGATCTGGATGCTCTTTTCTAAACTTTCGTGGAATATAGCCTTCTTGAAGGTACCGTACTGACTGTACTTTGTTACTTGTCCAACTGTTGGCATTACCAACTTGTGCCTGAACAAAAGGGTCTTCCATATTTACCTTTACACCAGTGGAGCTTTGTTCGTTGCTACACAATAAGTTAATTAGGTTGTCAACAGTATTGATGATACGCTGGCCTGAAGAGGTTATCAATTTGTCGGTAACATCGGCGGCTGATTCGCCTGGTTTTTTTTGCGATATGGCTGCTAATGTATAAGAGTATAATACCTCCATTCCTTCCATTTCCTCAAAATCAGCATTTACAGTAGCAAACTTGTTTTTTTGAGCCAGAAGCTTATTTACATTCTTCGAAATCAATTTTATTTGATCCTTAAAAGTGCCATTAGCCGAGAAATCAATCGCTATTAAAAAGCAGTTATTCTCCATGAGTTTGGTTTCAATCAATTCGTGCATGGAAGCGAAATCATCTTGCGAAGGAGTCCTGCTATTTAAAATGACAATGATATTTGTTTGATTCTTGTTGAAATTCTGCTTCCCTAACATGCTTTTTAGTGCATGTAAGTAATTATCTTGGCCTTTCACAACGTTTTTATCCTGAATATAATTCTTGAGAAAATTTCGGACGGTAGTATAATTGGGTTCGCGTTGATTCGGCCCTTTGTCGCCCAGATCAATCCAATTCTTGGCAAAGGTCATGGGGTAGAAACAAGCCCCATAACTTTTATCAAATTGTTTGTAGTCTTGATTTATGAGGCCTAAAGCAAAGCTTAACCTATTCTTTTCAATTGCATTGTCGCTTACGAAAAAAATGTTTAATTTACTCTTAAATTGTTTAATATCATCGCAATTATAATCTTTGGAGCTTGATGCTCTTGATTCACGACCTGCAATACCCACATGGAAAATATCATCACCACCTTTCTCTAGTTTTATTAGGGGAAACCTAAATTTATGACCTGGCAATGGTTTCTCAGTTAACAGCTTTGTATTCTTCCAATTGGTTTTATCACAGAGCTTTTGCAATAGTGTATCAGGTAGTTTTTTGGTTTCTGGCCAATAGGGTGTAAGGCTCGAATTTGGTTTCCATTCCGGATTTTTGAAATAATAGTAATTTGGCTCTTTCCAAAATCCTCTATATGAAGTATCGCCCTTTATGTAATAACGTAATTCGTCGGATCGCTCAAAGGCGGTAGCTTGAAATTCGGGATTACACCTGCGGAATTGTACTGCACTGTTTTCATAATTGGGTTCAAAGCATATCCGATTCTCGTATTCATAAACTCGATTCTTATCCACCCATCCATAAATTTGGCCTTTAAAATCGCTGGGTTCCATTTTAAAATCCTTCCCAATAAGTATCCTATTCCCTTCAATAGGAGCTTTGTAAACAAAGTAGATAAAATACAAAGGGGCATTACCAAAAGACTCAGTATCGTCAGGAGATTTGTATTTAGGTACTTGAGACTCTTCCAATTCCCCAGCTTTGATACGTTCTACAACATCTTTCTTATTGAGAATAACGCATTTTTTGTGGATCATTGACCCTCGGGTAAAATCAGCTCCAAAATAAACAAGCAAGTTTTGTTTGTCGCGCCATCCTATATATTCTGGATTCCGTAACCGCCTTGACGGATCATGTGAATCTGCCTTGTATAGCTCTAATTTTGTTTGATCTTCCTTTACAACGTAATACATTTGACCAAAATCCTCACCACGATCAGAGAACACAACCCAAGGCCTATCGAGTTTTGTTCCATCGCTGAGCATTGATAAAATATTGATACGCTTTTCGTAATTTAACAAATCAGCAGGCATTTTAAGGGCAGTAACGGGTTTTTGTGACAAGCCAACTGCCGAAAGTCCAATACAAAATACCAGTAATAATACTACTTTATGCTTCATATTTATGATTTATTAATGTCTAAACAAATAACTTACAAAAAAGCCTATCCCAGCATTCATTCTATAGGATGGTGTTTCCACAAGGCTAAGCATTCCCTTATAGTTTGCTGTATTTAACAAATCAAGGCTATTTTCTACTGAGCTTATATGCAAAGCGTTAGACCCAATCCTGCAATAAGGTTCTATGCCCAAACTAAAACTGCCGAATTGTTTTTCGAGGCCTATAGCAAGCATTAGGGAGGCATTCATCTTATTGACCTCATAATCATGTGAAAACCCTTTTACGGTTTGTTTCGCGAAAAATCCATAAACCCCTGTAATTTCATCATCAGGGTCAGTTATATCGAAGTATTGGCTAGGGTTATTAAGATTGGTTACTCGCCCTCCACCCGTATGTGATACTAGAAAATCCTCTACAGTTAGTGTACCTGATACCATTGAAAACTCAACTCCAGCTTTTGCATACACAAAGGGTTTAAAGTATTTCTTGATTCCGATAGGGATGTGGATGGAAGTAAGTGCAACTTTTTCGGTTAGCTGGTAAGCCCTATCAAAAACCGTTAGCGAGATACCCTTTTGACTTAAAGTAGAATCAACGACATCGAGGTAGCTAAAGCCAAGGCTGTCGGCAGTTATATCAAACTTTGATTGCCCAATGTAAACACCAGCATTTACAACAATTCCGTCACGTATTTCGTTATTGAGCCTTATGTCGGCACCCATCCCAAACCACAACTGTGGAGAAACAACAATATCTAAATTCTTTGGACTCGGGGTACCAAGTGGATTTCCTGAAAGCGAGGAAGTTACATTATCATAGGCTGCATAATAAGCTGCGGGCGTAATAGCCCTTAAACGTGTGTTTCGTTTATCTTCCTGAATTCCCATTATTTGGGCTGTCCCATCTACTAGTTGCACATTAACCCTGAGGCGTATAGTGAATTTCTTTCTGGTTTCTTCTATCCTGTTTTCCTTCACCATATACACAATGCATGAGCGATTGTCGGGGCTCATTTGATAACCAATCTTCTTTTCGGGTATATTTAATTTAGGTTGTTTTCCTAAATACTCGTACCGTACCCTATCAATATAATCTTCTAAACTGAGGGGGGCACCTTTCATGGTGTCGTCAGTTGTTTTATACAGATCCCAACATAGTGATGCATCCCTGCGGAAAAGCATCCGAAACTCGTCAATTTTATCTTGATTAAGATCGGTGCTCAGTACACTATTCCCAAGTACGCTAAGTGCTCTATAATTATTTATACATTCCTTAACTGTGTTGAGTGCTTCACTATCTTTTTGTGCAACAACATGCTGCGTAACCAACAGCAGCCCAATAGCATATAGTAATATAATCTTTTTCATGGGGTTAGTTGGTTTTAAGGATTTTATAATTCTCAATACCTAAGGTTGGTGATTGTACTTGTAGGAAGTAAATCCCAGATTTGAAGGCTGATAGATTCAGTTGTAATTCCAATTCATTCGAAATGCCTTCAAGTTGCAACCCTCCATATACATCCATTATGCGGTATTTATAGCTTTCTTGAATAGGCAGTAATAATTTTAAGGTTACAAGATCGCGTGTTGGGTTGGGGTAAATGGACAGTAGGCTTGGCGAAAGGGCAGATTTTGGTTGACCTTGCTTAGGATAAAGTTCAGATTCATTGCAACATGTTCCATAACAGGCTTGTACTTTAAACGTATCCAACAGATTAGCGTCTGGCACATAATAATACTGTTTTGAATTATCAAGTACTTGATAGCCGCCTTCTGGATTTTTATAAAACCATTTATACGAAATACCGTTATCATTTAAACTACAAACCAATAGGCGTGACCCAAATAGCCAAATTTTGGGCACATCAGGTGTGATGAGTTCACCCTTGCTTACTTCCAGACTGGTAGCATTCTTACAACCATTGTTGTCAGTAACTTGCAGACCAATAGATCCTGATCCAGGGGTACTCCAATTCACGGTAATCGTATTCTCCAAACTATCTACCAAACTTCCTCCAATTACTGTCCAATTGTATGCTGCGAAAGTGCCAGTAACATATGCCGTTTGTTCGTTTTGGCAAACACTGTTTTTACCGCTTATACTTGGGCTTGGTAAGCTATTAACGGTAATATCCTTTTTGTCGGAACTGTTACTTTGGCAACCGTTATTAACTGTTACTGTTAACTCACCATTTTGAAATCCTTGCGAAAAAACAATGTTTAGATTTGGAGATAATCCTGTTGAAAAATTTGTTATAGTGTTATTTGATAGTGTCCATAGATACTCTTTTGCATTTGCTATTTGCGTTGCTTGATATAAAACTACATCACCAATACATACAGAGATGGTTGGAGAAATTAAAACAGGTTTATCAGGCTCATCAATTACGGTAATGGTAAACGTACAAGTTTGATTATTTACTGTATAGGTGATTGTATATGTTCCAACCCCTCCAGCCGTCCCGGAGTTAAAGGAGTTGCTACCCGGTAAAATACCTTTACCAGAATACTCACCGCCTGAGGGTTGACCACCTGTTAATTCATAATTTGATCCATTACAAACAACAGTATCGTTCGGACAACTGATGGTTAATTGATTAACAACACTAATTGTAAAATTACACATTTCCCCACCTGCGGAATAAGTTATGGTAAAATTTCCAAGCCCAGAAATATTAGTATTGAATGATTCTCCACCTGGCATTACCCCAGTGCCCGAATAACTACCACCAGCAGGCAGACCACCTGTTAAAGCAAAGGCACTGCCTAAAAGGACTGTTGTATCATTAGGGCAAGTTATTGAAGGGTTGAAGGACTGGCCTATGCCAGCTAGCCGAAAGGCCATAAAAAGAAGCAACAAGATATATGGTTTCATGATACTTGTATTAATTTATTATTGTACATTAAATTTGGGGAATCGCAGTCCCTTGTTTTTGGAGATAATTTCCCCATTTTCGTTTTTAGTATCGTTTCGATTGGCGACTATCGAGTACGAAAAGGATACATTTGATTTGCCGCCCTGTAGTTCAACAACTTCAAATCCATTTATTGATTTATTGGTAACATAAACCCCATGGCAATCACCCTCAAGTTGTATAAATACCTTCATGGGGTGTTGATTGTCAACAACTATATTATTGGCCAAAATTGGATCCAGGTTTATATAACATCTGCCATTCACCAATTGTCCAATGCCATAATCCGTAAAAAGTATCTCTGGTGATTCAGCGCAAAACATAATCGCTTTATCTTTTTCCGGGGTTTCGACAATGGTTGAAACACTACCCGTACCGACAATCTTATAGTTTGTACCAGAAATATTAGCTGCTACATACGCATTGGCTGATCCGCTTAGGTAAAAATAGCCTCCGAATCTATCGCCAGATGCGGCAGTAGCCTTGCCATATACCCCACAAGCTGTTCCTGTAAATGCGCCACCACTACCACCTGAATATGTTCCAGCAGTAGCATTGTTGCCAACTCCGATAACACCTGTGCTGGTTGCTGCAGTACTCTTTGAGGTAAGCGCAGCGGCATTTGAACTAGTGATCGTTGTTTGCCCATCACTACCTACAACTGTAAATTGATTTGAACTACCCACTGAAAGGGTTGCAGAAGGTGATGTTGATAAAACTCCTAACCGACTATTGGTATTGTCCCAATGTAAGTTACTTGGTTGTAAAATGGCAGTGGTGCCATTGCCAACCAAAACTTTATTTGCAGTTAAGGTAGCGGCTCCAGTTCCTCCATTAGCAACAGCTACTTGTCCAGAAAGGTCGGCAACAGGAATTGTGGCAGAAGTTGTGAATGGGCTAGCTCCGGCTGCTTTCAAATAGCCAGCCGCGAAGGTTGTTGCACCAGATCCACCATTGCCTACACCTAAAATTCCACTAACATGGGTTGTTAAACCAATTTTACCCCAAGAAGGCACTGAACCTGATAACAAAGCGCTGCCAGAGGTTGCTGCGCCAAGTTTGGAAAGGACACTGGCTGAACTAGCATATAAGAGGTCGCCAGTTGTGTAGGATGTTATATTAGTTCCTCCATTAATCACACCCACTGTTCCTGTTACATTGCTTGCATTCCCGGTAATATTACCTGAGATTACACTACCAGGAATGGTGGTGGCTGCAGTAAACGCACCCGAGCCGTTGCCATAAACATAACCTGAGAGCGTGCTTGCACCTGTGCCACCATTGGCAACTGGTACAATACCAGTCAATGAAACGTTGATACTTGAACCGCTTGTGGTGGCAGTTATGGGTGA
>CAZKHA010000006.1:0-16165 GCA_964552325.1 uncultured Bacteroidales bacterium | reverse complement strand
AATTCAACGTCTGCCAACTTTTATCTCCACGATAGTATTGAGCAGTTGTACCTGCAGCCAAGGTGTTTTCTTTATTGTTGATTTGGCCTTGGGCTTTGCCAAACCCAGTTAAAACATCGTCAGTTGCACTTATTGCGGAATTGGTTGCACTAAAACCAGCTAAATCTGTAGTTCTTACTCTGGCCTCTGTAAAATACAAATTTGAGCCTTCGGTTACGGCAGTAGAATTCAACGTCTGCCAACTTTTATCTCCACGATAGTATTGAGCAGTTGTACCTGCTGTAATACTTGATTGATAACCAGCTGTGGCATGGTTACCCCATCCAAAAGCAGTGTTCCAATTAGCCGAGTTGTCAGTAACTGCTGAATAAACGCCTGCCCCATTCACCTTAACAATACCATTGATAGCATCTTCGGTAGTTTTGTGTGCTAATGGAGTGTAAAGGCTAGTAGCATGGTTGCCCCAACTGTAAGCAGTATTCCAATTTGTAATATTTGAGGCTGTAATTCCATTTGCAGCAGATGCTCCGAAAACAGGGTCAGTTTCAGTATAGCTATTCGCTCTTTTAGCATTGAGTGCGTAGGGTACTGATATTAATTGCGTAGGAGGACTCATGGTGAGGTATGACCCACCCGAGAGTTTAAATTTTGTGTGTATATAATATGTATAACTTCCCCACGAAAGGCTCGAGAAAGTCCCTGTAACAACAGTTCCTGCACCAATGGACAACACCGCCTGACCATAGGGATTTGTTGTTACTGCATGGGTTTCGGTGTAAACCGTATCAGTTGTGCCTTGTGTTAAGCTAATTCGAAAGACAACACTTTGGCTTGCGAGTACGTTGTTTGAAGCATCGCGTACAACCACTTGGTAATTAAATTTTTCAGGGGCTTGAGAAAAACCAAAGTACCCCAAACCAATCACGAGGAGAAGGAGGATGAACTTTTTCATAATAGTTGGATTTTGAGTTTAAATATTGTTTAAGTACTTATTGTTTAGCAATTTTAGTGCTTTAGTAAACCTAAAAAAAAGGTCTTACATTAATAAATGTTGCATCTCTTATGTCTTGAGAGATAATTTGATTAGTGTCATACTGTTGATAATAAACTTCTTAACTATATAATAACAGCATATGGTTTTCTGTGACAGAAATTAACTGGTTTACTTATCGCAAGAATGGTTAAAAAAGTAAGCTAGTTTATACTATTGTTATAAGCCGCTGCAAGTATAAGTAAAATCTTTGTGTGAGTCAAGCATTGATGAGTGATTTTTTTGTAAATTTTTGAAACTATCACAATTTTAATAGGTTATGCTCACAATTATGATACTTTTGCAATTGATTTAAAGATACTTTAACTATACCCAGCATGGACATCTTTTCATATGTACTCCTACTACTTGGCGGCCTTGCTACAGGCTTTATCAATACCTTAGCTGGAGGAGGTTCCATAATTTCGCTATCGCTGCTGATGTTTTTGGGTTTGGATGCGAACGTGGCAAATGGAACCAACAGAATAGCTATAGTTTTTCAGAGCCTAGCCTCATCAAGCTCGTTTAAGAAAGGCGGGATGCTCGATTTAAAACAAAGCCGTTGGCTAACTGTTCCCGCCGTTGTTGGCTCCTTAGTAGGCGCCTGGATTGCCGTGGATGTACCTAAAGAGATCATCGAGAAATCAATTGGTATAGCAATGCTTCTAATGGCATTTTTTATGTTTTACAAGCCTGAACAATGGCTAAAAGGCAAAGCAGAACTCATGGCCAAACCCGTAAGTATTGGTAAGGTTGCAATCTTTTTTGTTATTGGTATTTACGGAGGCTTTATCCAAGTAGGCATTGGCTACCTATTGCTGGCAGGATTGGTTTTAAACGCTGGTTATGATTTGGTTAAGGCCAATGCTCTAAAAGTATTCATTACATTTGTGTATTCACCATTCGCCTTGCTGGTGTTTATTTACCATCATCAAGTTGATTGGTATTTTGGCTTGGTTTTAGCGTCTGGGGCAGCCTTAGGTGGCTACTTCGCATCTAAAATTGCCTTAAAAAAGGGTTCAAGTTTCGTTCGTTGGTTTATAGTTGGTGTAATTGCGTTAAGCTGTGTAAAGATATTTTTCTTTTGATAAAAAAAGGGAATGCAATGCACTCCCCTTGCTTGATGGCTCCGATACAAAAGCCTATTTTTTATCTTCCTCGTCGTATAATTTGTCTTTATCAACCTTTTCAACTTTGTCAGCATTTTTCAGCTCTTTTGAAATGGCACTAAACGGAGCCGAAACAACTTCATCACCTTTAGCTATACCGCTAATAATCTGAATATAATTGTTGTCTTGGATACCAGATTTTACTTCCTGTAGCTTTACAGCGCCATCTTTATAAATAAACACATATTCCTTAACCACTTCTAAACTAGCTTTTTTCTTGGTATCGTCATCGGTATCGGCCTGGTTATCGTTTTCTTCTTTCTTTTTGGCAAATCGGCTGGCTTTTCCTGTTGTATCGCTACGTGTAGTAACTGATTGAATTGGAACGCATAATGCGTTTGCAACGGTGGTTGTTTGAATATCGACAGTGGTTGACATACCAGGCCTAAACGGCGAATAATCTGGATGTTCTGCCGGAATTAAATCGGCATAGGAATCTAGGAGGATATGTATTTTCACTTCAAAATTTGTTACCTGGTCAAGGCTGGCACCCGTGGTAGTGGCTGAAGTTGCAATCTCTGTTACAACACCTTTAAATTTACGGTTTAAATAGGCATCAACCTCTATAAGCGCTGTATCGCCCATTTGAACCCTAACAATATCATTTTCATTTACCTCAACTACAGCTTCCATGCTTAGGAGGTTGGCTATTCGCATGATTTCTGTTCCTGCCGAAAACTGGCTTGCTCCCGTAACGCGCTCGCCTTTTTCAACGCTGAGTTTCGACACGCGGCCATCACATGGGGCAAATACCACGGTCTTGGTCAAGTCTTCTTTTGTTTTTTTTAGCGCGGCTTCAGAGCTGTTAATGCCATATTCAGCAGACTTAATATTTTGGGTGGCAGCATCAAGGTCGGCTTTGGCCACATCAAAATTTGTTTTCGCTGTTTCGTAATCAGCCTCCGAAATTACCTTCTTTTCCCAAAGCGATTTACTGCGGTTAAAGGAAAGTTCAGCGTTTTTGAAACGGGCTTCAATAGTGGCTTTTTGCGCTTTTGCATTGGCTAGGTTCGCCTTTTGTGAGTTCACTTGAGCCAAGCTCTGCTCATAGGTCGATTTGTAAATTTCGGGGTCAATTTTAGCCAATAAATCACCAGCTTTTACTTTATCGCCTTCTTTTACATAAAGCTCTACTACTTCACCCGAGATATAAGGGCTGATCTTTACGTCTGTTTCAGGTTGTATCTTACCATTGGCCGAAACGGTTTCGGTTATGGTTCGCTCTTCAACTACTTCTGTAGCCACCTTGGTAAGGTCTTTATTGTTGCGTTTGTTAAATGCTAAAATTACCAGTACTACTAGAAGCACGCCGGCCCCAATAATATAGTACCATTTTTTATTCGATTTGTTTTTCATTTGGTTATAAATTAATTTCCGATGTAGCTCAGTCTGTCGGATTAAAACTATTTAATTGTTAAAGGTTTGTCCATGTAAAAATCCAGGATTTTCGATTTAAAAACAAAGTCGTATTTAGCCTGAACCAATTCCGATTTGGCTTTTAGCAAGTCGTCTTTGTTTTGATTGTATTCAACGGCAGTGAGTAATCCCACGGCGTATTTTTGTTCTGCATAATGGTAGCTTTCGCTTTGTGCCTCAACTTTCTTTTCGGCACTTTGATACTTTTTAAGCGCTGCATTGGCATCGGCAGCAGCTTGTTGAATGATTTTCTTGAGGTTATTCTTGGCCAACTGAAGGTCGTAATTGGCATTTTCGATGGCAATTTTTGCCCGGTTAACATTAGCCCTTGAACGCAATCCATTAAAAATTGGAATGTATAAACTTAGCCCCAATGATTTGTTTTGGTTATCGCTCAACTGATCAGAAAAAGATTTTGTACGGTATTCATATTGTCTGCCATACGATAGAACCGTGTCAAAACCTGTTTGCGTAATGCCGATTGGATAGACATAATCAACAGCAGCCTTATCTGGGTCTATTTCTTTGGCTGCACCAGAATATCCTGTGGCCCAGCTTGCATTCAACGATAAGGAGGGGCTATATGCACCTTTGGCCATTTCAAGATCCTTTTTTGAAGATTCAACCTTTAGTTCGGAACTTAAAATATCAGGCTGGTTCCTAACTGCATAGGTATAAACATCAGAAGCTTTTAAGGCATTATCAAAGCTTAAACTTATTCCACCCAAATCAGGAAGTTGTACCATAAAGTCGGGATCGTCGTTGCGATCAATTAATTGCGAAAGCGACAACAGGGATAGGTCGAGGTTGTTTTGGGTTTCGATTACCAACAACTCGGCAGCAGCTACTTGTGCATCCATGTTCAGCAACTCGCCCTGTGCCAAGGTTCCTGCTTCAACCATAAGCTTGGTGCGATCGCGCTGTTGTTTGGTAATATCCAGTTGGTTTTGGTTAACTTTTAGTATTTCAACGTAATACAACACCTGCATATAAAAAGTGGTAACGTTTAACGAGATATCGTTCATCAACTTTTCAACATCGGCTTGGCTCATTTTCAAATTGATTTGATTCTGCCGGATGGCATTCAATTTTTGAAAACCGCTAAAAAGTGTTGCTTGGGTCGAAAGATAAAAGTTGTTGGACTGCACCCTTTCGGTAGCAAATTCATTGGTATATGGGTCAACGGTTTGCCCCCAGTTATAGCCATGTGATGCGTTGCCGTTTAAGGTGGGCAACAAATCCATCTTCGACTGGTTTAGGGTAATCTTATACTGTTCAATAGCCAGTAATTGCTTTTTAACGTTAATGTTTTGGGTACGAGCATAATTTATACAATCTTCGAGCGACCAGAGTTTTTTATCCTGAGCGCCGCTCCATAGCGGGAACGTTAATATAATTGTAATAATCAGGGCCTTAATTCCAACAATTAGCTTGTTTCTTCTCATATCCATAACAGTTGGTTCCATTAGTAGTACTTGGGTTCTCATTTAGCGATAGTTTAACGGGTAGAAAATTCGATTGTTCAATGGTTCTCCAAAAATATGCCACAAATTTAATTATCTATCAAACAAAGAATTATGTGTATGGCATAGTTTGACGTAATTGCATTGTGTTCGATACATGTACAGGGTATGTGCGGTAATGGACAATGCTGTTTTTTGGAAGATATTCTGGTAGTTGATAAGATTGTCTTGCGCACATTGTGTATTTTTGTACCAGAAACCCAATTCATTATGAAAGCAAAGTTTACTGCTATATTCCTGTCAATCAATTTTTTATTGAGCTTAGGATTTTTACGGGCACAAGCCGGTTTTTTAAGCGACACTGTTGATGTGGTGCATTATGATCTCCATTTGGATATCATGAATTTTTCGGCCAAACAGCTTACTGGTTATGCCATTTTGACGGTAACACCCAAAATCAACAATATCAATCACATTCCCTTACACTTGTTAGGTTTGGAGGTTGATTCGGTTAAAGTAAATAGCATTCCCACAGCTTCATGGGCTTACAACGACACCATTTTGCGGATTCCACTTACTAGCCCCATCCAAACCGATGACACGCTAAAACTTCGAATCCGTTACCATGGCACGCCCGTTATTGAACCCGGAAATTGGGGTGGGTTTCATTTCTCGTCAACCATGGCCTATAACTTGGGTGTGGCCTTTATTGCTGACCCTCATAATTACGGACGGGTGTGGTTCCCGGGTGTGGATGATTTTGTGGACCGTGCAACCTACGATTATTACATAACGACTGAAAGCGATAAAATGGCCGTGTGCGGAGGAAGTTTCATTAACGTAACAACCAATCCAAACTCAACCAAAACCTGGCATTGGCGTATGAACCAAACTATACCGGCTTACTTAGCTTCAGTTGCCGTTGCCAATTACGTTGAACTATCTGATGTTTACAATGGCCTGAATGGTCCTGTGGATATTGGGCTTCATTTCAGGGCTTCGGATACTGCGGCAGCCAACAATTTATTTAGCAGTTTGCACCAAGTACTTTCCACTTACGAAAGTCGTTGGGGAGCCTATCCATTTGATCGGGTAGGGTTTGTGGGCACAGGCTTGGGTGCCATGGAACATGCTTCTAATGTGGCCTATCCAACTTCTTCGCTTGCAACTTCAAACGAATGGCTTTATGCCCACGAACTTGCCCATATGTGGTTTGGCGATAAAGTAACCTGCAGCACTGCCGAAGATATGTGGTTAAACGAAGGCTGGGCAACCTTTAACGAATTGCTTTTCAGAGAGGGTCTTTATGGTGCAGCATCCTACAATCTGGAATATAATACAAAGCTGCACAGTGTTTTAAAGTCATGCCACATAACCGATGATGGCTACCGGGCCTTGTACGGAATACCGAATGAATACACGTATGGCGAAACGGTTTACCAAAAAGGGAGCTTAGTGGTGCATGCCTTACGAAATTACCTGGGCGATGACGTCTTTTTTCCCGCCATTACGAACTTCCTGAACGATTACGCCTTTCAACCCGTTTCCTCGTTTCAACTACGTGATTATTTAACTCAAAAAACGGGTGTTAACATGAACGATTTTTTCGATGGCTGGGTGTTTTCACCTGGTTTCCCTGGATTTGTGGTTGATTCGTGCTTTTATGGCCACGCTTGTAACCAGAATGTTGCCACGGTGTATATGCAACAAAAGCTTAAAGGCGCCCCGTCGTTTTACAATTCAAACCGTGTGGATGTAACCTTTATGGATTCTACATTTAATACGTATACAGTTCAAGTGGATTTTTCGGGGCAGTATGGTTCAAAAACCTTTAATGTTCCCTTTTGGCCGGCGCTTTGTATGGTCGATTACCACGACCGTGTGGCTGATGCTACCACCGATGTAAATATAAAATTCAAAAAAACGGGAGATATTGATTTTAAAAACACCTATTTTTTAGCCACCGTTAATGCTTGTCCTGACACAGCATTTATGCGCGTAACCCATAATTGGACGGCACCAGATCCCTTAAAAACACCTGAACCAGGGCTAAATTTATCCAATTACCGGTATTGGAGGATTGATGCTCTTTTGCCTCAAGGTTTTCAAGCAAAAGGAAGGTTCTTTTACAGTAAGGCTGGCCATCTAGATGATTCGTTATTTCAAAAGCCAGGTGATTCATTGGTAATGCTTTATCGCGCTTCTACTGCTAAAAACTGGCATTCGATACCTTTTACAAAAGTTGGGACTACCATAGGGTATATTTATGTTGAGAATTTGCTGCCTGGTGAATATACCTTGGCTTCTTGGGATGAAACGTATGTTGGAATAGACGCGGTTGCGAGCCAACCCAAAACCGCACTAAAAGTCTCACCTAATCCCGGAAATGATTTTGTAATTGAGTATATGTTAGATGAACCTGCCTTGTTGGTTGTTGCCGGTGTAGATGGAAAACTTGTTTTTGAACAAATGATAAGCAAGGGCCAAGGACACCTTGCTTGGAATTCCGAGACACTTAGTGCCGGAATGTATATGATACAAGTTAGATCGTTGAGCGGAAAGCTTTTGGCAAAACAGAAAGTGATGGTTACTCCTAAAAGGTAATTCCTTTAGGTACAATAACATTGAGGCAAGTAGGCAAAATGGTAAATTCAAAGGGAGAATGCCCCATCGATTCGCCATCAACTTCCAATAGAACAGCTGGATCTGATTCAACCCGAAAGGTTTTTCCTTTGAATGTCTTAATTTTAGGATGACTTATAAAAGAACCATCGTAAAGGTTTTTTAATTGCGTGATAACGGTAAATTTTCCGATTTTTTTTATGAGGGTTGAGTCAAAAATGCCATCATTGGGAATAGCATTGGGCAGTTGTTTCATGCCACCGCCATTGTATTTGCAAATTCCTATGCTTAGGCTGAAGGCTTTGCATGAATAGGTGTCATGCTCTGTTTTTACGGTAACTTTTGTGAATTTATAGTACAATAAACTGGTAAATAAACTTATTAAATAGGATAAAGGGCCACCTTTGCCTTCGTCTTTTCGGAGATTGGTTTTGCGTGCAACTTCAGCATCATAGCCCATGCCAGCAATATTTACGAAATAACGTTGTTTTGGGCTTATGCCATCATAATAAGATGCCAAGCCAACATCCTGCAAAAAAGAATTACCCTCAGCTACAAGTTTTATTGCGCCAGCGTAATCGAATGGCACTTTGAAGGTTCGGCACCAATCGTTGCCAGTTCCAACAGGAATCATTGCTACTTTAAATTCGGAAGTTGGTACTGCTTGATCAAAAATGCCATTAACAACTTCGTTTAAGGTGCCATCGCCGCCTATGGCCAGAAAATACCTAAAACCGCGTTCAATGGCTTGCTGGGTTAGGCTGGTGGCATGTCCTTTATGATCTGTTTGCAAATACTCGTAAGCTATACCATGTTTTTTTAGTAAATGGCTCAAATGCGGCCAGTCTTTAGCTGCCTTTCTATTTCCAGCATTAGGGTTAAGTATAACCATCCAAGTATGAGGTTGTGCGATAGCAGACATCAGTATGAAATTTGCGTTACAAAAAAGTGACAAAGGTATCTATTTGAAGTTGCTCTTGAAACCCAATTCAATGGAAATTTGGGTTAAATAACCTTGTTTTTCCATTTACCTGTTTTAAGGTAAAGGTACGACAAGCTTCCGATAATGATAAAATAGAAGAATTCTGCTGTCCAAACCAAGTGGATGGGCTGATGCAATTGTAAGGCAAAAAACCATGAATAGACTAAATATAGTAGGATAGTTATCAGCTCAATAAGCATGGCGGTTATGGTATTGCCTGTGCCGGTTGTGGCTTGAAACAAGGTGATAGCCACGGCAAAAGGAATCATCACCCCGCAAATAATATAAAAGGTAGGAATACTAGCCTTTATAAGTTCTGCATCAGAAGTATAGATGCTTAGAATAGTTTCGGGAAATAAAACCGCAAAAGCTGCAACTATGGTTACCAAGGATGTGTTAAGCAACAATACTTTTTTGATGATACCAAACACCTGCGAGTGCCCTACGGCTCCTATTGAGTTGCTAACCAATGAATTGATAGTGGTGGCAAAGGCCCAAATAGGGATCATTAATACCAGGTAAATGCTTCGTGCGATGTTTGAAACGGCGAGGTTGCGTTCACCTGTTTTTTCAACAATCATAAAAAACGCCAACCAACCACCCAATGAAAGAAAGTTTTGTATCATAACCCACACCGATAAGTTTAGGGTGGAATTAATAACTGAGAATTTCAAATTCCTAAACTTAAAAAGCCCGAACTTGCTTACGTCCAGCGTTCGATTGGTATAAACTATAAAGAAAGCGAATGCAATGGCTTCTGAAATAACGGATGCTATGGCGGCTCCTGCAATCCCCATGGCAGGGAATCCCCAATGCCCAAAAATCATAGCATAATCAAGTATTACATTACTAATAGCCATAATGGCAGATGAATAACCCAGGGCGCGGGTTCGGGTGATTGAAACATAGAATGAGCGGAAGCAGGCATTGAGAAAAGCGAAAACGATACCCCACATCCGGTATTCCAAAAAAGTGCTACAAGCCTCTCGGATTGCATCGGATTTTACAAACTGATTTAGAAAGGAATCGAGGAAGGCAAGCACAACTATCAGAAAAAAGACAGCAAATACCAGTAAGCCAACAAATGAGTGGTTGGCAATACTCCCTAATTCTTTCAATTGGTTTTCGCCGTTGCGCCTAGCCATTAAGATTTGTGCGCCTGTTGCAAAACCAAAACCTAACATATAAATGGCAATATAAACCAAGCCACCAATGGCCGAGGCACCCAATTCTACCTCACCCAATCGCCCTAAAAATGCTGTATCGGTAACATTAACAACATTTTGTGCTGCTAGGCTGAGCATGATGGGCAGTGCCATCGTCAAAATAGTTTTGTAGCTTACCTCGCTGCTTTGATTCAAAATACAAAAGATTGGATGAAGGGTTTTGTAGCGTTTGCAAAAATAACGATTCTTGGCATCATACATTCAAGCCTTTACCTAAGGTAAAGCGGTATAGGTGCATACTAGCAAGTTGTCTTTGATAAACTAGAGCATAAGTTGTCGTACTTCTTGAAGCAATTGCTCGAAGGTGAAAGGTTTGTTTAGCACAGCGTTGGCGCCAAACAATTTTGATATCCTTAGGTAGTCTTCTGCCGGTACGTAGCCACCGGCCGACATAGCCAAGATACGAATGGTGTGCGAGCGTTTACGAACTTCGGTAATTAGTTTTAAGCCATCGCTGCCGGGCATTCGTATGTCAGTTATCATTAAGTCATATTCTTTTGAACTAAAACGTTGCAGCCCTTCGTCTCCACTTGCGGCCACATCAGTTGCAAAGCCGTTCTTCTCCAATAGGATTTTTAGTCCATTGGAAAAAGAAGCATCATCATCAACCAATAATATGTTTTTCATCCGTTTAAGGAGCTATATGACTACTTTTAACTGAGATACCGTATTGCCGGGAACCTATAGTTGCCTGCAAAGTGCTTAAGATGCATTTTAGTACACAAACACAATCAAAAAAGCGAGGGTGTAAATTTACGACAAATAGTAGCTAAAATCAACGCTTTGGGTTAAAAAAGTGTTAAACAAAAAAGCCCCGTCAAAAACTGAAAGGGCTTTCTATTGATAATCAATTGTTTGCAAATTATTCGTTTACAAACGACACGCCTGGAAGTTCTTTTCCTTCGATGTATTCCAACATAGCGCCACCGCCTGTTGATACATAACTAACTTGATCGGCCAAATGATATTTATTAATGGCAGCAACCGAATCACCTCCACCAATTAAGGAGTAAGCGCCTAAACTTGTTGCTTTTGCAATGCTGAGTGCCATAGCTTTGGTTCCTTCTTCAAAGCTGCTCATTTCAAAAACACCTGCTGGGCCGTTCCAAAGGATGGTTTTTGAGGATTGAATAACCTTATCGAATAGCTTGCATGACTCAGGTCCAATATCCAAGCCCATCCAACCATCGGGTATCTCGTTTACACTGCAAACCTTTTTATTCGCTTCGTTATCAAATTTATCTGCAACCACGGTATCCACAGGCAGATAAATGTTAACACCCATCTGTTTTGCTTGTTCCAGTGCTTCTAAGGCTACTGGCATCAATTCTTCCTCAATGAGCGAATTGCCAACGTTTCCGCCTAATGCCTTAATAAATGTAAACATCATTCCACCTCCAATTATCAGGTTGTTTACTTTAGGAAGTAGGTTTTTTATGATCTCGATTTTGCCTGAAACTTTAGCGCCGCCTAAAATTGCGGTAAAAGGCTTTTCGTTGCTTTCGAGAACCTTTTTAAGGGCAGCCAGTTCGTTGCCCATTACATACCCAAACATTTTGGATGTTGGGAAAAATTTCGCAATTACAGCCGTTGAAGCATGCGCCCTGTGTGCGGTGCCAAAAGCATCGTTTACATATACATCGCCAAGTGCAGCCAATTTTTCGGCAAAAGCTTCATTGCCTTTTTCTTCTTCTTTGTAAAATCGCAAGTTTTCGAGCAATAGTATCTCGCCCGGTTGGAGCTGCTTGCTCAAGTCAATTGCTGATTGCCCGATACAATCGTCGGCGAACTTCACTGTTTTACCGGTTTTGGCACTAAGATAGCCAACAATGTGCTTAAGGCTGTATTTTTCAACAGGGCCATCTTTGGGCCTGCCCAGATGCGACATCAGGATAACTGAACCTCCATCTCCCAAAATCTTGGCAATAGTTGGCAAGGTTGCATCAATACGGGTGGTATCGGTTATTTCAAATTTTTCGTTCAGGGGAACATTAAAGTCAACCCTTATAAGGGCGCGCTTCCCTTTAAAATCATAACTGTCTATAGTTTTCATATATAATAAGTTAAGTATAACCTGTTTCTTTGCAAAGGTACGATATAAATCCGTTATAAGCAAAACCCTGCAAGGCCGGCACGTTTTTTTTGAACCCAATTTGGCGTACTTTTGCCCTAGTATCCATCATGTAAATTAAACCCCGCCAACGTAAGAATATTTTAGATGGAATGCCAACCAATATTATGACGAGCACAATTACTGACAAATTAAAAATATCATGCCTGCAATTCAACTTGCAATGGGAAAACCCCGCAGCTAACCTTTCGATAGTAGATGCGATGATGGATACAGGCCCAGCAACCGATTTATGGCTGTTGCCCGAGTTGTACACAACGGGGTTTTCAATCGTAAAAAAACAGTTGGCTGAATCAATGAACGGCCCCAGCGTGAACTGGATGCTGGCCAAAGCCCTTCAAACCAACAGCCACATTGCAGGCAGCCTATTAATTAATGAAGTAGGCAAGGTTAGCAATAGGTTGCTATGGGCTAGCCCAGAAGGAATGGTAGGCATGTACGATAAACGCCATTTATTCAGGATGGCCGGTGAGCATACACATCTGGTTGGAGGCAATAAAACCCTTGTGGCTTCATGTAATGGTTGGAATATCAAGCCATTGATTTGCTATGATTTACGTTTCCCGGTTTGGGCGCGTAATACCTATAAGCAGGATAAGTTTGCTTATGATGTTTTAACCTACCATGCTAATTGGCCCGAAGCTCGCAGCTATGCATGGAAACAGCTTTTGATTGCCAGGGCAATAGAAAACCAAGCCTATGTAATTGGAATAAACAGATGTGGAATTGACGGCAATGGGATTACACATTCAGGCGACACCATGGTTATTGACTACAAAGGACAAATCATGGCACAACTTCCGGCAAATACACCAGGGATTTTGGAAGTAGAATTATCACTTAGCGAATTGCAGCAATACCGCGAATCATTTGCTGCTATGTTAGATTGGGATACATTTGAATTATTTTAGAATTATAAAATATGCGTAAAATTTTTATTTTGGCAGCGGCCTTGCTAGTACTTTCTATCGGCTTAAATGCTCAAGAGAAAGCCTATGCACACGAAATAGTAAACAAACTCTGCGCAAAAAAAATGAAAGGCAGGGGATATGTTGGTAAAGGTGATTATAAAGCCGCAACATTCCTGGCTAATGAAATGCAGCGTATCGGATTAAAACCCTTGTTTAATAATTACTTGCAAGAATACTCCTTCCCTATGAACACCTTTCCGGGCACCTTAACCTTAAAGGTTGATGGTGAAAAACTTACGCCGGCTTCCGATTATATGGTTTCGTTAAGTTCGCCCAAAACAAACGGAGTATTTGAGTTACGTTATCTGCTTAATGATAGCCTGAAAAACAGCCACAATTTTCGGTTGTTGAAATCACAAGATTTGCGAAATTGTGTGGTTGTTACTGACAAATATCATAAAGAGTTTAATGATACTAATATATTGGCTGCAGCAGGGTATGTTTTTTTGAAGGATAGCTCGAACAGGCTTGTTTGGAGGGTATCGAACGGACATAAGGTCAATTCGTATTTTGTGCTTGAGGTCAAGAATAATAGAATTGGCGTGCAAAATAAAGCAATTTCTGTTTCAATTGATCAGGAGTTTTTTCCTCAATACCTTACAAATAATGTTGGCGGAATTATTGAAGGAGCTGAGCCCGATAGCTTTATGGTATTTACGGCTCATTACGACCATTTGGGGATGATGGGCAATAAAACCATTTTTCCGGGCGCTAACGACAATGCGAGTGGGGTGGCAGCAATACTTGACTTGGCACGCTATTTTGCAAAGAATAAGCCAAGGTATTCGCTTGTTTTTATAGCTTTAAGTGGTGAAGAAGCTGGTTTGTTGGGCGCCAAGTATTGTGCCAATAACCCACCTATACAGCTTACTAGCGTACGGTTCTTGATTAATTTAGATATGGTAGGCACAGGCAGCGAAGGAATTACTGCAGTTCAGGCTGATGTTTTTCCGAAGGCGTATAATTTGTTGGTGAAGTTAAATGCTGATAATGAGTTTGTACGAACCGTAAAATCGCGCGGTGAATCATGCAACAGCGACCACTGCCCCTTTTATCAAAAGGGTGTGCCCTCATTTTTCATCTATTCGATGGGCCCCGAATGGAATCATTACCATGACCCTGGAGATGTTTCGAAAGGATTGCCGTTTACTGAGTTAGAAGATATTGAGCGCTTATTGATAGGTTTTGTAAACACGTATTAGAAGCTATTTTTTAGCTATTTGATGTACATTTGCTGCACTATCTAACTTCTAATAATAGTTTTTTTAGACTTCGCCGCCTAATCATAACAAGTTGCCTAAGAACTATTTACAAAAATTAACAAAATAATTGTACAAAATATATGAAGTTTTTATTGCTTTTTTGTTACGATGTTCGTATTTTTACCGGCAGATAGTAATTAAAATTAAATAGTCGTAAAATGTTGCGCATAGTTTTAATAGATGATGAAATGGCTCCGAAGGATATAATGGAGTATTTTGTTGTTAATTATTATAAGGATACGGTTGCCATTGTTGGTACAGCTGCAAATATTGATGAGGGTTTTGAGGTAATAAATACTGTTTTACCTGATTTGATTTTTCTGGATTATTTTCTTCCAATGGGGTATGGCTTTGAATTGCTGGACCGTTTTCCCGATCGCAATTTTGATGTGGTGATGCTTACGGCCCATTTTGATGTTGAAGAAGAGGCTAAACGGTATAATATATTGGGCTTTATGAACAAGCCCATCGAATTCAGGCAATTGCAGAAGTATATTCAATTGGCTGTGCAGAACAAGGAAGCCCGGCAACAGATTACAGAATGCGAGGTAATCGTACAACTGCAGCAACACAAGCCGTAAGGCAAATTGGTTCTTTTTATAGGTTTTCTCGCCCAATTCACTGCTATATATGCATTTCGGTGCGAGGCTTGAGTGGATTATTTCGGCTTCATCCCTTTTTCAACAAAATCCTTTACCCATTCAAGCACTCCGGGGCAAGCTACCCAGGCTTCAAGGGTGTCAATCAGATAAGCACTGGCTTCGCTTTCATCGCCTGGACTATAGTAGTTGTCGTCATACAAAACAATTTTTTTTCGCCCAATCATAAACTGCACTACGTGCTTGTTTTGTTTATTGGCCTTAACCAGGGCCATTTTAGCTTTCATGGTGGCTCCTTCGGTGGCGAATAAATACAAGGCATAATTGAAATTCCAGAACGTTGTTTGTTCATCCTTATATTTCTTATAAAGCTCAAAAAAAGCGCTAAACCTTTTACTAAACAATAGCACTCCAGCAAAATTATAGCGTACACCCTGGTTGTCATTCGGGTTAAGTGTAAGCAATTCGGTATATTCCGCTATTGCCTCATCGGTCTTTTTCATTGCAAGCAAACAGTTGGCATAGCCAAACTTGGCCGACATAAACGGCCGGGTTTGAGCCAAACCCCAAAAGTATCCCGTATTTTCCTTAAAAAAACTGGCACCCAATTGCTTAGCGCCTACATCAACCGCTTGCTTGTACAGTTTCAAGGCCAACCTTTTTTTGGGTTCGTTATCTGCAAGAAAAGTAATAGCCCGTACATTTTCAGGATTGAGTTCCAACGCTTTTTTAACCAATTCATTGGCTTCTGCTAAATTGCTATTGTAAGCCTCATACATGATATCATCTGACTGCTGTTCGGCTGATTTTGGGCCATTTTCTACAGGTAAAATCTCATCAATACGCTTGCCCACAATATTTTTTGCAAAGAATTCGTTCATTTCTTCGATGCTCTCAAAGTTTTGTTGCTGCATGTATTCAAATAGTTTTGCAGTTGACATTTGCATCGCTTGGGGCGTCATGGGTTCCTGTTTATCTTTTTTGTTCATAAAACGCAATTCTGTGGTTTGGTAATTTAATGAGGGCTTAAATGTTTTACAAATGGGGTGTTCTTAAAGTTCATCTGATCATGTCGGGCTTTTGATGCAACCACCTTTCAGTCCCATTTTTTTGATTGACACCGTGTGTTTACTTCTTTTACAAAGCACACAGGGGCGATGAGCCTTTGAGAACGTTCAAAATTACACGTTTTACCCGAAATGGCATGGTTACGGTACAATAATTTTACAGGAACTGGCATAAATCAAGTGCAAAAGACAGTTCAATGTTAAAGGATGAAGCATGCAAGTTTAGA
>CAZKHA010000005.1:0-54143 GCA_964552325.1 uncultured Bacteroidales bacterium | reverse complement strand
TGCAAATTCTTGATCTTCACCCTTCGACGGGCTCAGCCACCGCAGGGCAAACGTTTTCACATTAGCACCCTTCGACAAGCTCAGGGCAGGCCATTTTCACATTTTCACACTAGCACATTAGCACATTTTCACATTAGCACATCCTCACATCTCCACATCATTCTTCCTTATTGGTGCAGCAGGAGTGTTTTTTGCTATGTGTTTGCTCTGTATTAACTTTCAACTTCTCGGCATTGGGGCTAATGTAGGGGATGCCCAAATCGAGGCCTCTTAAAATAAACAACAATCCCATAAGGATTACGATGAATGGGACTATGCGGTTTAGCTTACGTTTGAGGGCTAAGCCCATAAAGTTGCCGGCCAGCGAAACAGCCAACATCAAGGGGATGGTACCTAATCCAAATGCCGTCATAAACACGGCACTGCTTAATGAAGAGCCCGTGCCTACGGCTCCGGCAATGGCCACATAAACCAGCCCACAGGGCAGCAAGCCATTTAAAATACCGATAACGAAGAGGGCAGGTACAGAGCCTGAGTGCAGCAATTCGCCAAAAATACCCTTAAATAGGCCAAAAATCTTGCCCCCAAGTTTTATAGAGTTAAAACTTCCGCCAAATATTAGCGGAAGCAATACAGTAAGTATCATGATGGTACCCATAGCAATAGATAGATACATCTGGAAGCCGCCCACGGCAAAACCAATCCCAATAAGGCCGAAGAAGGCGCCCATGATGGCATAGGTTAGTGTACGCCCTAAGTTGTACATAAGACCACCTAAGACCTTATGAAACCAATGTCCTTTACCAGTTGGCAATGTTAGGGCAATTGGGCCACACATTCCAATGCAATGCAAACTTCCGGCTAAACCCAAGGCTAGCCCCGTGTAAACTTCAAACATTTTAGGGTATAATTAATTCTTTTTCGGTTAAATATCCTTTATCTTCAACTGTAAAACGTAGTTTAACGATGTATTTACCCTTGGTAAACTGCGACCGCAAAAATGTGTAATTAACTTTTGTCAGGCCATTAAGCTCTTGAATCCGGTCAAGTTTATGGTCGGATGGGCGGTAAAAAACCAGGGTACCTTCAATAGCTTTCCCAACTAAACTAGGTGGGAATACAACATTTATGGCAGTATCACCCACAACTATAGCCAATGGAAATAGAAGCGCATCATAATTGTGCCGGTGGTCTATGTTTTCCTGATGCCTCATATTGTCGGCATAATAATCTTTGCGTACGAGGCTACGGTCTTGGCGTGAACTGATGTAAAAAACACAAGCCATGGCACCCACAAAAAGGGCGAGGGTAATAAAAATACCCGTGCCCCAACTTAGCTTGAATGGTTTCATTAGCGCGATTTAGGTCCCACAAAGGTAGTATTAAACGTCTCAAAGCGTTTACCGTCTTTGTAAATTCCGAAGGTGATTTCTTTTTTTGGTGTTGTAACTTGAGTTGAATCAAGCAGCAACACAAAAACCATTTCGGTGGACGAACCTGCTTTTAGTTGAATGGCATTGCCCGGGATTCGGATCTGGCCATCAATGTTTTCGGTTTTTAGGTGAATTTCAGCGTCTTTACGGGTTTTGTTTACGATTCGAATGTTGTACATATTTGAAATACGACCACTATCCTGTTCTTGATAAATCATGCCAGGAGTGCGTAAAATGGTGGTTTCGATATCGGTACGTAAACTAATGAGGTATGCCAAGAAAACGAGCAAGGCTCCCAAAATTACGCTATACATTATCATGCGCCCAGTGATCTTAAAGGTGCCACCTTCTTGCAAGAGGCGTTCAGAAGTAATCCTGATAAGACCTTCAGGCCGTTTAGTTTTACGCATTACCGCGTTGCAAGCATCGATACAAGCCGTGCAGTTTACACATTCCAACTGGGTGCCATTGCGTATATCAACACCTGTTGGGCACACGGCTACACAATTCTTGCAATCGATGCAATCACCTGATTCAGTACCTTCTTTTTTGCGCATGCCGCGTGGTTCGCCACGTTTGTAATCGTAGGCCACAATCATGGTATCATTATCTACCAACGAGCCTTGCAAACGGCCATAAGGGCATAATACGGTGCAAGCCTGTTCGCGGAACCACCAGTAAATAAACATTCCTACAAAGGTGAACAAGAGGATGAAGCCCAACATAAAGCCATGTCCGGCAAATCCATTTCCATATGCTTCAAATAAGCCTTGCGTTCCCACAAAATAGGAAACAAAAGTGTTAACGCTGGCAAAAGCTATGGCAAAAAAGGCTAAGAATTTGTTGATTCTTTTAATAAGCTTGGTTGAGGTCAAGCCTTGTTCTCTTAGTTTGCGTTGTGCATCGGGGCCACCATCAATCCAAGTTTCGACCCTGCGGAACAATATTTCCATGAATACGGTTTGAGGGCAAGCCCAACCGCACCAAACGCGGCCATATACCACCGTAAACAATACAATAAACACTACAAATGAGGCCATTGCAATTCCTAAAAGGTAGGTGTCTTGTGGCCAAAATATGGAGCCAAATAAGATGAACTTCCGCTGTATAATATTCAGCAGCAGAAAGGGATCACCATTATAGCGTAAATGGGGTGTGATGAAGAAAAAACCAAGTAAGATGAAAGCAACTATGTGCCGATAAGTGGTGAGTTTACCTTGTGGGATTTTAGCAAAAATCCATTTCCTTTTACCACCATCGCCAACTGTTGACGGGCGGTCGCGAAACGAAACCTCTTGATCCATGGGATTAACCTATTTCGGAATTCTTTCAAAGCCGGTTACCTCATAGCCTTTATCGGTTATGGCTTTGGCAATTTGTTGGCCTTCGATTAGAGTGGTATCGTAGCTAACTTTTGCAATGCCATCAGCAAATGATGCTGAAACATCGGCAACACCGGGCAATTCAGCAACAGCAGTTTTAACGGTGTTTTCGCAACCTGTACACGTCATGCCTTGAATGCGCACCATAAAGCTTGCTAATTTTGTTGAATCGATTTTAACGGCCTGTGCATCTGACTTTTGTTCGGTGGTTGTGGAGTTGCATGCAACTAAGAAACTTAAAGCAACGAATACAAAGAATAATTTTTTCATGGTATGGTAATTTAGTGGTAAATTGATTTATAATGAATTAGATATAGCAGAGGACTATTTTGCCGCAGCATCAACTGATAGTACAAATATGATAAAAAGTAGGTAGATATTGATATATATAAAGTATTTTTTGTTGTAGGAAGATTCGTCTTGTGTTTTTAGTAAGGGGGAAAATAAAGCCACCAAGGTTAATGAGCCTACCAATACTATGATTTTGAACCAAACAAAGTTCATATTGCCAAACAGTGGAATAAACAAAGCTGCAATAGCAGCTGTAATTGTCCAAACAAAGGTTATGTTTCGTAAGCTTTTTGGTGAGTACACCATTGTAATGCTAGGAAACCCTGCATCTTCGTATTGCTTGCCATATTTTAGCGCAAGTAACCAAAAATGAGGTATTTGCCAGATAAAGAAAAAGAAGGAAACCATCAGGATTCTAATGTCGTAGATAGGCCCGCCGGCAGCCACCCAACCTACCACGGGCGGAATAGCACCTATAACCGAACCAGGTATTACAGCAAAGGCTGTCTTTTTTTTGAGGGGTGTATAGATTGCGTTATACCACAACAGGGCTAAAATGCCGAGCTGTAACCCAATATAGCCTGCACCAATGTAAAGCACATAACCTCCAACCAATGTCAAAAGAATTGCAAAAAGCAAGGCCTTGCCAGGGCTAACCGAACCCGATGGAATGGGTCGGTTTTTTGTTCGTTCCATTAGCGCATCGGTATCATATTCCTGATAATGGTTTAGCACCGAAGCGGCACAAGCCAGCAAAAAGATTCCAAGGGTGGGCAGTAGTAGCCCAATGTTTATTTTGCCGTTAAAAAGTACATAACCGAGGAAGGTGGAAAAAGCCACTGCCCCGGTTATTTTTACTTTGGCAAGTTCAAGGTATGCCTTCATTCGTTAGCCTAAAAAATACTTATTTAAGAGTCTCGAGGTATTTTACAATTTCTTTAATCTCTTCCTCGTTAATGCGGTCCTTATACGATATCATCATCCCTTTCTTAAAACCTTCTACAATCTGCAAATCAGGATCATAAATGGCGGTTTTGATATAGGCTTCGTCAACCGTAATGGTTGAAACGGCTCCAGAGGCATCCGATACTTTTTCTGATTTGCCCATAATGCCTTTAAACGAAGGCCCAACAATTTTTGACCCATCGGTAGAATGGCATGTTATGCAAGCATTTTTTTTAAGCACCTGCAATCCAACCGGTTCAAGGGCTGCTGCAGAATCAACTTGTGTAAGCCATTCGGTATATTCTGCCTCAGGTTTAACCACAACTTTACTCAGCATATATGAATGCCTGACGCCACAATATTCAGCACACAATATGTCGTATTCTCCAAGCTTATCCGCCTGAAACCACATCATGTTGTTAATGCCTGGCACCACATCTTCTTTAATACGAAAGGCGGGTATATAGAGGCTGTGCAAAACATCGGGCGAATAGAGCTCAAGTTTTACGGGTTTTCCGAGTGGAACAACAAGCAAATTGCTTTTTTTGCCGTTTTCATATTCAAAATCCCAGGCCCACATCATGCCAGTGGCTTTAACGGTTATTGCTCCATTTGGAACATTGCGCATGGGAGTATAACCAATCCATCCATAGTAGAACATTATCAATACCAAGATAGTAGGTACTACCGTCCAGATAATCTCAAGTTTGTGATTGTCTTTGACATCTTTGGGAGTTGGATTTCGTTTTTTATTGTATCGTATTACAAAATAAATCATTACGGCAGTTATTCCTACCAAAAAGAATAATGAAATACCCAGTATAACAATAAAGGCTGTGTCCACGCCCTGAACAAATGTTGATGCGTTTGCTTCCATAAGGGTAGGTTATCTGTAATAATAATCAATAAAAGTAAGGATAATAAACGAAAGAAATACAAGTAAAACTACGATAACAAAGATAGATAAAATCTTACTATCGAATTTTAGGTGCATAAAATACGCTAGAACAAATAAGGATTTTATGGTAGCTATGCTTAGTGCTACAGCAACCGTGAGCATTTTGAAATCAACTTCTGCAATGGCCACTGTTACTCCTGTTAGTATGAGCAGTATTACCCACACCCACATTTGGGTGATATAATCAACAATATGATGTTTATGTTGGTCCATAATTTGGGGGAGGTTTAGTGAATTAGGTACATCAAAGGGAATAAGAAGATCCAGATGAGGTCAACTAAGTGCCAGTAAAGACCTCCATTTTCGAGCAAAACGAAATAATCGGACGTAATAATGTCTTTATGAATATAGTAAGCCATGAAACCAAGAATGATAGCTCCCACAATAACGTGCAGACCGTGAAGCCCTGTCATGAAATAATACAAGAAAAAGAAGAGCCCTTCACCCGGTGGCAAAGCTTTATAGAGAGCTGTTCCGGGGTATAGATCCAGATGGATTTTATGGCCCCATTCGAAGTATTTGTTTACTAAGAAAACCAAAGCGCAAAAGATGGTGAAATATATCAAGCCTAATGCGAGTTTTTTCTGTCCTTTTTGAATGGCTGTGATTGAAAGAGCAATAGTTAAAGAGCTAGTAATTAGTACAATGGTGTTTAACGTTCCAACAAATACATCCAAATGGTGGGCGCCATTTGCAAAATCATCAGCATTCATGAACCGGTAGATTGAATACACCAAGAAAAGGCCCCCAAACAATAGCAATTCAGTAAATAGGAATAGCCACATTCCCATTTTTTTGGCATCATCGTCGCGATGGACGCCAGCATGTGCGTGTGCGTGATCAGTCATAGGGCTTAAGATTTATATTCGTAAGGTCCTTCGGTTACAACGGGTATCTCATCAAAATTTTCAACTGTGGGCGGCGAATCGGTTTGCCAATCCAGTGTTAAGCCATTCCAAGGGTTGCGGCCAGCGGGCTCACCTTTTCTAAAACCAGCCAATAGGTTGGCAATCATCATGATAAGTCCGACAACTAAAACCCACGACCCTATTGTTGATATGAGGTTGGGCAAATGGAATTCAGGTAGGTAGTCATAATATCTGCGAGGCATTCCCATTACACCAACTACTAACATTGGGAAGTACAATAAGTTAAAGCCTGTAAAAAGTACCCAGAAAGCCCTTGTGGCACCTTTTATACTGTACATTCGTCCATAGATTTTTGGGAACCAATAATGCAAGGCTGCAAAAAACGCGAACCCTGTTCCACCGAACATCACATAATGAAAGTGCCCAACCACAAACTGTGTGTCGTGTATGTGAACATCGGTTGCCAATGCACCATTTACGAGGCCGGTTAAACCTCCAATTAGGAATAGGAAAACGAACCCCATTGTATAAAGCAGGGGTGGTTTTAAATCAATTGAACCACCATACAATGTGGCTATCCAGTTAAATACTTTGATGGCACTTGGAATTGCTACCAAGAATGTTAAAACGGAGAAAATGATCCTTGCTGGGCCACTCATACCGCTTGTAAACATGTGATGTCCCCATACGAAATAGCCAATAAAGGCTATGGCAAGGCTTGAATAGGCAATGGCTTTGTATCCAAAAATCCGTCGACGCGAAAATACCGGAATGATTTCGGATATAACACCCATTCCAGGCAAAATCATAATATAAACAGCTGGGTGCGAGTATATCCAGAACAAATGCTGATATAGTATGGGGTCGCCACCTAAAGCGGGGTCAAACAGCCCAATACCAAAAACGCGTTCGGCAACAATCATCAACAATGTAATGCCAACAACTGGTGTGGCAAGTAATTGAATCCAAGAAGTGGCATAAAGTGACCAAGCAAAAAGTGGCATTTTAAACCAACTCATTCCAGGACAGCGCATTCTATGGATGGTAGTTAAGAAGTTAAGACCTGTAAGGATGGAAGAAAAACCCAGTACAAAAGCAGCGAGTACTGCCATGGTTACATTTGTTCCAGTTTTTACGGAATAAGGTGCATAAAATGTCCATCCTGTATCTGGAGGTCCATCACCTAATACCAAGGTTGAGAGGGCCATCAAGGCGCCCAAAACATAAAGATACCATGATAAAATGTTGACTTTTGGAAATGCAACATCTTTGGCACCAATTAGTAATGGAAGAGCAATGTTTCCAAATACAGCCGGAATGCCAGGAATTATAAATAAGAAAATCATTATAACCCCATGCAATGTAAAGAGACCATTGTAAGTTTGGGGTTCAATAATGTCTTTACCAGGGTTCATGAGTTCGAGGCGCATAAGAATACCTATGCACACACCCACCAGAAAGAAAATACTTAAGGAATAAAAATACAAAAGGCCAATCCTCTTATGGTCAGTAGAAGTTATCCATGCCAGGATGCCCTTTTTGCCCCCTGTGTCTTGAAAAAAGTTCAGATGGGCTTTGGGTTTTACATCATCTATCATAATTAATTAACAGTATTTGGTTTTCGTTTTTTTGGTTTAAAAATAAGTAGTAGAAAAAATATCAGTGCACCACCCAGTACAAAAAAGCCGGTAACTTTGGTGATGTTAAACACGTATTTTTTTCCTTCGGCATCGTAGCTGAAGCAAAATTTCAGGACCTTTGACACTGTTGGTGAGGAGCGGCCTTCGGAAGCCTCTGTTATAGCCATTTTTAGATCGAAAGGTAGGAAATATGTTCCGTGTAAATATCTTGTAATCTTAGCTTTGGGGCTCGTAACCATAATTGCTGCGGCATGTACATAGTCTTTATCTTCTTTTAGGTACCTGAACCCAAATGTTGCGGTCGCTTTCGCAATATTTATGCTATCACCGGTTAACCAAATCCAGTTTTCGGTGTTTACCTTCCGTTTAATTTGCTTAACATAATTTTCTTTTTTCTTTTTGCCTAAGCTGGGACCATCTCCAGGGTTAAAAGATATTGTAATTACTTGGTAATCTTTTCCTAATTCCATATCAGATCGGTCAATTACTTCAGCTATCCCATCAAGCAATGGGCTACATAAGCCTGGGCAATTGTAATATACGAAAGATATTACGGTAGGTTTGTTGATTAGGCTTTTTAAATTCACTGGTGTGCTATCAGGGCCGTATAGCGTAATGTCTTCGGGAATGTATTCGTCAAGATGTTCAAAAATTCCAACTTTTCCGTCATCGGCAAATTTTGCTGGGTCAAATTTTTCCTGAGCCCAGAGTGTGGAGGTGAAGAGTACGGAAAAAAACAACAAATAGATTTTTTTATTCAGCATAAAATTGGTGGATTGCATTTTAGGTACTTTAAACAACTTAAGGCCGTAAAAGTTTATGCCCATGTATAAAATTATTGTAAAGTCTGGCTAATGAAAAGCTTAATTTTCAGTGTAAAAGCTTGCCCTATATAAAAAGGCTGCCAGTTTGAGAAATGACAGCCTTTGCATAGTAGTGCCTGATAATTAGTTAGGGAACAGGAATATATTTCTCCCCTTGAGGCGCTTTGGCATTGGCAGGGTTCGATCCTTGCAAACTTACAACATAGCTAGATACTTGCGCAATTTGTTCAGGTTTTAACTGATCTTTGAATGGCGTCATACCTTTGGCTGGAGCTCCAATGGTAATAATATCGAGAATGTTTTGGTAGCTACCACCATGAATCCAGGAGTCATCGGTGAGGTTTGGGCCAATTGCATTGCCTTCACCAAGGTTTCCGTGGCAGGTGGCGCAGAGTTTTTCAGTATAGATGGTTTTGCCAGCAGCAAGGTTTTCAGCATCGGTAAATGCTACCACGGCTGCAGCAGCGGCAGGGTCTTGGTTTTGTTGCAATGCAGCTTTAGCAGCGGCTACTTCTTCTTCATATTCTTGGTCTTGCATAGCACCTTGTTTAAAAATATGAAAATGGAATATGTAAATCACCGCAAAAAATATAGTAATATAGAACAAATACATGAACCACGAGGGTGGGTCATTATCTAGTTCCCTAATTCCGTCGAAATCGTAAGGAAGCAATAATTTATTTTCTTCCGGTGTAAATTGATTATTTTCGTTTTCCATAGGATTTAAAGATTATTTATTTCCGGTTTATTTTCATCATTATCAAAAAGAGGGGCGTTAGCCATTTCCTCGGTAAATTTCTTTTTTAAGCGCATGGTGTTCCATACAATAGCAATAAATACTAAGAGGAACAAGATAAGCGATATCACCGGGAAAATTCCCAGAGATGTGATATCGCCTACCATATTTTGGATAAGTTTCATCCTGTAGTTTGTTAGCGTTTAAATTCTTCGCCTTGCGGTGCTTTGGCATCGGGAGGCGCAGGAGTGCCAATGAGTGTGAGGCTATAGCTGAAAACTTGGTGTAATTGTTCAGCATTTAGGATGTCCTTCCAAGCTTGCATTCCTTTTGTGATCTTGCCATTAACTAGTATGGTGTAGATAGAATTGTTGTCACCGCCGCTTATCCAGAAATTATCAATCAGATTAGGGCCAATAGTGTTACCTTGGCCCAATGGCCCATGGCAAGCCACACAATTCTTGTCAAAAATCTGTTTGCCCATGTCTAAAGAGGCTTGGTCGGCAAGAGGCTCTGGAGCTGTTAATGCTGTTGGAGCTGGATCAGCTGGTTTATTGGCTGAGATGTCTCTACCCAACTTATGCATATAGGCAATCAAAGCTATAATTTCACGGTCCGACTGAACTTCGATACCATTCGCTTTTAAATCGGCTGCAATACTATCAGCTTGTTTCGTTAGATCATTGGCGGCAATTTGATCATAACCTTCTGGGTATGGAACGCCAATCATTCTCATAACTCGTATTTTTGCGGGCAGCGTTGAAAGGTCCATTTGATCGCTTATTAACCATGGGTAAGGAGGCATAATAGATTGCTCGTTCATTTTTTGTGGATCGAGCATGTGATTGAAATGCCAAGCCGCGGTTTTGTACATTTTGCCACCAACTACACCCGTTCGTAGCAAATCTGGCCCAGAACGACGTGAACCCCATTGGAAAGGATGGTCATACACAAATTCTCCTGCTTTTGCATACTCGCCATACCGTTCAGTTTCTGACCTAAAGGGCCTTACCATTTGGCTATGACAGGTATAACAGCCTTCGCGGATATAGATGTCGCGACCAGTTAATTCGAGTGGTGAATAGGGTTTTACGGAAGAAATACTGTTTTCATTCGTTTTGATAAGCACGAAAGGTACAATAGAAAATGCTGAAGCAACCAAGGTGGCAATTATTACCCATACGGTAAATTGAATAGGTTTGCGTTCGAGCCAGCCATGTACTTTTTCTCCCAACATACGTTTTTTGTTGAGCTTTTCAAGACCAGGTGCATTGGCTTCTTCTTCGGCCAAGAATGAACCTTGTTTAACTGTAGCGTACATGTTATAGACAAATAGCAATGTGCCAACAAAATATAGGGCACCGCCAACAATACGCGTGTAATACATTGGCAAAACCTGTACCAGTGTTTCCATAAAGTTTGGATACCGTAACATGCCTTCAGGGGTGAACTCTTTTAACATCAAGGCTTGGGTAATAGCAGCCCAATAGAGCGGGATAGCATATAAAAGAATGCCGAGGGTTCCAATCCAAAAATGAACATTGGCAAGTTTAATTGAATACAGTTTTGTGCGGAATAACCTTGGCACCAGATAGTAAAGCATGCTAAAGGTTAAGAATCCATTCCATGCCATTCCGCCAATGTGGGTGTGAGCTATGGTCCAATCAGTAAAGTGGGTGATTGAATTAACCAGCTTGGTTGACATCAGAGGGCCTTCAAATGTTGCCATACCATAGGCTGTGATGGCAACAACCATAAACTTAAGCATGGGTGATTCGCGCACCTTGTCCCAAACTCCACGCAAGGTTAATAATCCATTGATCATACCTCCCCATGATGGGGCGATTAGCATAACCGAGAAGATAACGCCTAAGGTTTGTGCCCAATTGGGTACTGCCTGATATAGAAGGTGATGCGGACCTGACCAAATATATATAAAAACTAACGCCCAGAAGTGGATGATACCCATTCTGTAGGAGTAAATTGGACGGTTTGCTTCTTTGGGCAAGAAATAATACATTAAACCGAGGTAAGGTGTTGTTAAGAAGAAAGCCACTGCATTGTGGCCATACCACCATTGAACGATGGCGTCTTGAACACCGGCATAAACGGGATAACTCTTTAGAAATGAAACCGGAATTTCGATTGAATTAACTACGTGAAGTACGGTGACGGCAATAAAAGATGCAATGTAGAACCAAATGGCTACATACAAATGCTGAACCCGTCGTTTAGCGATGGTTCCAAACATATTGAACCCAAATGCCAACCATATAACTGCAATTAGAATATCGATAGGCCATTCCAACTCTGCATATTCTTTTGACATAGTATAGCCTAAGGCAAGCGTAACAGCAGCTAACACGATGATTAACTGCCAACCCCAAAAATGCAAATAGCTTAAAAATTTGCTGTACATTCGGGTTTTGAGCAATCGCTGCATGGAGTAATACACGCCAGTAAAAATGGCATTGCCTACAAAGGCGAAGATTATCGCGTTGGTATGTATCGGCCTAACACGGCCATACGTTAAAAACGCGAGTTCAAAGTTGAAAAATGGGAATGCCAATTGCAGTGCAATTACCAGCCCCACGAGCAAGCCTACAACGCCCCACAGTATAGTGGCATAGGCGAAGTTTCTTACAATCTTGTTGTCGTAGTAGAATTTTTCCACTTCCATAAATACGTAAGTTTTAGGGTTTGGGTTTGTGTTGATAATTCTGGTTTATAATAGGGGAATCATTTTTTGCGTCTTGCTCGGTTTCATCCTCAAATAAAATACGTACCGAAGGCGTATATGTGTCATCATATTGCCCCGATCGCACCGCCCATAAAAAGGCGATTAAGAATCCTACCGCTACCAGTAGGCTCGCTCCAATTAAGAAAAAAATCGCAGTCATGGTTTAATTTGGTATCAGGATACCTGAATACAAAGATAGGCTATTGATTGAAATACCTAACAATGAATCTATAATTTATACTTAGTTTAATTAAGCTAAGTAATTTGGTTGTAAAATATTGTTATTTAGTTAGTTGCTTGCCTATATAGTTAGTAGCTAATGTTACAAATCCTACTACGGTTACACTACTTATTGGCATAAGTATGGCTGCAACCACTGGCGAGAGCATTCCTTGAGTGGCAAAACCAAGTCCGATTATATTATATGAAAGGGATATTATAAAACTAATATGGACTACCTTAAGGTTTTTTTGCGCAATTTTAAGGATGGTGTGGAGGTTCTTAAACATATTCGATTCTAGTATTGCATCACAGGCAGGCGAGAACATATAAACATCGTCGGCAATTGAAATGCCTGCGTTGCTCTCGGCCAAAGCACCGGCATCATTTAGCCCATCACCTATCATTAATACGCGTTTGCCTTGATTTTTAAGGCTTTTTATGTATTCCAACTTATCATTTGGTGAGCAATCGAAGTGCATGTTGGCCGGGTTAAACCATTTTTTAAGCCTCTCTTTTTCCGAGTTGTTATCACCCGAAATCATGTGAAGCTCGAATTTGTTCTTGAGCGAGTCGATTACCTGGTCAATTCCAGTACGATAGCTATTGCCAATGGTGTAGTGGCCTTTAAGTTCGCCATTTATCGAAACATAAACCCTCGAACCAGCATTGATGGTTGCAGGTGTTGAAAGTCCCGAAATAAATTCCTCGCTTCCAACCCTTATCTCGTTTGTACCAACTTTGCCGATAATGCCACGTGAAGCAAGTTCCTTAAAATCATCAAGTTGCAAAGTTTTGTCAGGCTCAATGGTTTGGCAAATTGCTTGGCTAAGTGGGTGTGTGCTATTGCGGGTTACTGTTCCTAGTAATGCCAGTTCAAATGTACTTAATTGTAGGCCATTCCAGTTAATATCATGAACTTCGGCGCGAGTGATGGTGCCAGTTTTGTCGAAAACAATGGTATCAATTTTAGCAAGTTCTTCTACTACAGTCGATTTCTTTAAAAAGAAGCCCAAACTTCCGAAAATTCGCATTGTATTGCCAAAGGTGAAAGGCAGTGTAAGTGCTAGTGCGCAAGGGCAAGCTACTATTAAGACTGATACAAAAGCCCTTAAGGCAATGGATTGATCAGACCATAACCAATATATTAATGTAAAGGTAGAAACCACAAGCAACGCGAGTGTAAATCGGTGACTAACTTTATCGATAAGGGTTTCGAGCCTGCTCCCCGATTTAATCGCTGAGATGCCCTCGTTCCATAGCCGGGTTAGCTTGCTTTGTTCTACTTCTGTAATGATTTCGACTACGATAGCGCCCCCATATTGCCTTCCTCCGGCGTAAACTTGCTGGCCTTGTTCACGTTGTACGGGCTTTGATTCTCCTGTTACAAAACTATAATTGATATTGGCCTTACCTTCTACCAGTATTCCATCAGCAGGGATTATTTCTTGGTTTCGTATCCTAATTTTATCGCCAACTTTAATGTCTTTTAAAAGCAAGCTTTCTTCGCCAGTGGAAGTTACACGTGTAACACCAACAGGGAAATAGCTCTTGTAGTTGCGTTCAAATGAAAGCGCTTGATACGTGTGTTCTTGGTACCATTTTCCTATCAACAAGAAAAACACAAATCCAGCCAAGGAATCGAAATAACCAGGCCCTGCCATGGTGATGATATCGTAGCAGCTTTGAAAAAACAAGGCCAAAATGCCAATCGAAATCGGAAGGTCTATGTTTAATACTCCATGCCTAAGGTTCTTAAAGCCTGATTTTAAGTAATCGCTAGCACTATAAAACATTAAGGGAATGGCTAGTGCAAAATTTATAGCCGAAAAGGTTATGCTAAAACTTTTTTCAAGTTTATAACCTTCGGTTAAATATTCCGGAAGGCTAAGCAACATTATGTTTGCAAAGCAAAAACCAGCAACACCAATTTTTTTAACCAGTTTGCGTGTGCCTTGGTTACCATCTTTACGTTCGATTCGGTCGGTAGATAATTCGGGAACATAGTGTATGGATGCTAAAAGTTCAACTAATTGCCTGAGGGTGATAGCGTCGTGTTTAAAAACAATGCTGGTTTCTTTCCGCAAAAAGTTTACACTCGAAAATACGATCCCTTCATGTAGGCGATTAAGGTTTTCTAGCAGCCAAATACAACTGCTGCAATGGATTGATGGGATAAACAGGGTTACTTTGCTTGTTGCCCCTTGTTGGAATTCAAGCAATTTGCTTATGATGTCTTCCTTATCTAAAAAATTATACTTGCCTTTTGATTCACGCAATTCACTATTTATCTTTATACCAGGTGTTTGCATTATGGTATAATACTTACCCATGCTGTTTTGGTTAAGTAGTTGATAAACCGTTGAACAGCCTTCACAGCAAAATGGATTCCCATCGAATAGCACAGGGTTTTTACCGCAGGGCTCACCACAGTGAATACAAATAGCTTCGGGTTGGTTCATATGATTAAAAAGCCGCAGGTATTAGCTGCGGCTTAGTTATTTTATTGATATTTAATACTATACAGCGGGTTCTTTCCCAATTTTGTATAAGTTGCCCACTTGCATCATAATATAAAGTATAAAGGCCCATACCCCGATTACTACAACAAAATAAGATATAAGGAGCCATAGTGGTGCCATCCATGTTGCGTTCCAGAGAGAGCGTGTATCGCGAATATTAACTAAAGGAGTAACTTTTCCCCAAGCTTTAACTTGGCTTACTTCGGTTTTGCCGAGCATTTGTTCCTCTTTTACTTTAACTATAAGCTGCACGTTTCCTGCTGTGTCTCCGGGCAAGTCTTCAGGAAATATCGCCATTGTCAGGCCTTCGGCATCCGTTATGGTTGGTTGGTTGCCAAAGGGAAGATCCCTGAAATAGCGTTTAACGAAAAAACTGAGTTCAACGCCAGCAGCTGGAACCTTTTCGCCATTCTCCATGGTATAAGCGCGAGCATAAACAATTTTCTTTTCGTCGTTGTACGAAACGTTGAGTTTAATAGTTCCTGTTGAGGCAATTATGGGTGCTGACTCGGTGGTTTCTGGTGTTGTAACTTCTACATCGGAAGTCTTTTTTGTTTTGGCAACAGAGCGGGCGTAATTAATTACATTCCATTTATCAGTATCAGAGATAGTTGTCTTGAATGAAACCATGGCGCCACGACCTGTAACGATTTTGTAGAACAACTCGGCGTCGGTGTTTTTTTGATACACATCCGATGCTGGATCAGATGGTTTGGGCACAAGAGGCAATCCATTGTTTTTGCCAGGATCGCCATGGCAAGATTTACAGGTGGTTTCATAAACCGTTTTGCCCTTTGCAATGCTTTGAGCGGTGGCTGGAACAGGGTTTTTAACGTTTTTTGCCGATGCTGGTACAACCCAAGCTCCTTGGGCTGATACTTGAGCAGTAAGGAACAAGAATGCAACAATACTTGCTATTGTTCCAATTATTGATTTGTAATTCATATAGTTGATAGATTTAAATTAGACATTATTTTAGAAGAGATTCGTCAACACCTTTTTCATGGGCAGTTTCCCAAATGGGAACAACCGGGAATAGCTTTGCTATTATGGTAATTATGACCAAAACACCTGCTATGGGTGCTAGAGTTAACATGATTTCAGGGCCTGTAGGCACATAAAAGTGGAAATTTTCGGGTACATTTTGTATTGGTAAATACGGATGCTCTAAGGTTGGTACAACAATTAAGAAGCGTTTTAGCCAAGCACCTGCCAACACAAATAATGCTATAACCAAGGCAGGCCTGGGTTTACGCATGGGTTTGAACAGTAAGAGGATTATGGGTAGAACCAAGCCCAGGATTTGAACTGACCAGAACATAATGGCGTGGGAACCTGCAAATAAGGCATGAAGGTGGTGGTATTCTGCATTGCGCATTTTGTAGGCTGGTACCAAAAATTCGTTGATATTGAAATACAAATAAACCAAGCTTACCAAAACCAAAAGCTTTGCCATATGGTCGAAATGCATCTCGGTAATATATTCTTTTAGTTTATAATTGTTTCGGAAGAAAAACATGGCAATAATAACGGCGGCAGCTCCGCTTACAAAAGCACCAGTTACAAAATAAGGCCCAAAAATGGTTGAATCCCATCCCACACGTAAGGTAGATGCAAATAGCCAAGAGGTAACGGTATGAATAGCTAAGGCAACGGGAATAATTAAGATTGCCAATATGCGCATTGATTTTTTGATGATGGCAAACTGTTCAGGGTGAGCTTTCCAATTAGAGGCCACAATTGAATAAATGGTTTGTTGCCATTTGGGTGCATTTACCATTCTTCTTTTAAGTATAGATGCATCAGGAATCAGCGGTAAAACTAGCAAAAGTGTGCTAATCATTACATAGGTCGTTACCACGGTTACGTCCCAAAGTATAGGAGATTGAAACCTTCCATGTAAGAAAATGTTCAAAAACCGATCAGGGCGCCCCATGTCGATAATGATTACGATACCTGCCCACATAGCAAAGCCTAGGGCAATCATTTCGGCAATACGCGTGATTGGGGTAATCCATTTAATTTTTAACAGTCCAAGTACCGAGCTTATGAGCATACCTATTAAACTGGTAGCAACAAAAAATACGAAGTTACCAATATACATAGCCCAGTGAACATAGTCGCGCATGCCCGTAACACCCAATCCATCACGTAATTGAAGGAAATAAGCATACCCAGCAATAACAAAAATTAGGAGCAGGAACAACACCCACATCTCAAAACCTTTGTGATTGGTCAAAGGCCGTGTGAGGTCGGTCTCGATTTTATCGAGGACCTTTTTCGATTCTTCAGCAGATAATGTCTGTGACATATTGATTCTTTTAAAATTACAGTTTTGTTAAACAGTTAGTTACGTGCCTTAGGCTTCATCAATGGTAGTTTTGCCTTCGTATTTAAAGGGAACTTCCCTGTTTTTAGGTGGCAGGTAATATACACGGGGTTTTGTTCCAAGTTCTTCATGAACCGTATAGCCTGCATTGTCGCGAATCAATTCACTAAAGCGAACTGCTTCCTTGGTAGTGCCATTAACAACTACATCTTCGTTCATATCGCCAAAATAATAAACACCATTGGGGCAACTCGAAACGCAATAAGGTAGTTCGCCTAAACGCAGGCGATCAGCACTGAAAAGGCATTTGGAAATGGTGCCTTTTTTCTGGGGCACGTTTAGTTCAACGTTGTACACTTCATTTTTATGCTTGTCGGCATCAATGGGTTCAAACCAGTTGAACACCCTTGCTGAGTAAGGGCATCCCGAAATACAAAAACGGCAGCCTATGCACCTTTCATTATCAATAAGCACAATACCATCTTGGCGTTTAAAAGTGGCATCAACTGGGCATACTTTTACACAAGGCGGATTGTCGCAATGATAACAAGGTTTGGGCATAAAGTAGGGTTGTGTGTGTGCCGCATCCTGCATTTGCAGAACGTTTAGGTGGTGCTGCTCAGGCCTAAGCTGGTGGGCACCCTGGCATGAGGCCATGCACATGCGGGCATTGCGGCATTTGGCAAGGTCAATTACCATAACCCAACTGCGTCCAGCCAAGCCTTCACGCCCTTGGAGTTGGTTTTCGGTTAGCGAAGAAAGATCCACTTTGGTAGTGTCTTTGAGCTCTTCTTCAGGTACTTCCACCAATTTACCATCAGCAGTAAGCACCTTTACTTTCTTACCATCTGGATTTTTCCGTTTTTCATAATCGCTGCCAATGTACAAGGCTCCAGCCGTAGCGGCTGCCCCAACACTGGCAACAATTCCAAGCTTTTTTAAGAAATTGCGCCTTGCATTTGGGCTTTCTTCATGATTATCAGTATTTGCCATATCGTATAGTTAGTTAAGATCAGTCAGTGATTCTATTTAGAGCGTAAATTTATGTACTTTCTAACAATACACAATCATATTTAGGTAACATAATACTTGAATATGCCTAATTTTTATTCGTTCAAAATAACCTTCAAAGCTAATCAAAATAGTTTTCAAGATTATACACAATCCATCCGTTTAGATGAAATAAGAAGTTTTAGCTAGTTTTTGGTTACACGTTCAGGATGTATATTATATTTGCAACTCACCTATAGCTAATTTAGTTATGAACAAGAAATTGAACGTGGGCCGTTTGCTGTTTTTTATGATAGGCTTTGTTATCGCAAGCCAGGCTTGGTGCCAATACCGGCCATTAACACGAGGTGCTCAACCAGGTGAAATTTATTTAGCCAGTTATTGGGCCAACAGGGAAAATGGAGATACCGAAGGTGTGTTGTTTTCGACCGACCATGGGCAATCGATAAAATACCAGTCAGATTTTAAACGATGGACCATGATAGGTGATTACACATCTGGCACTGTACTAGGGCTTGTGGGGGCAATTAACCAATTCCAGGTTAGTTATGATTATGGCATTAGCTGGGATTCAACCATACATAGTTTCGATGGTTTTATATATAGAGGTACCGAAGCTGCTGAGCTTTATAACTTTTGGACCGATTTTAGTGGTGCTTCACCAGTTTCATACGTTAAACGGAGTGTGGATAATGGTTTTAGTTATGGCAGCCCTAACAGTGTACCTGATTTTTATTTGATGGCTTCTGGCTCTGAATTAGGTCATGTATATGGATATAAGGACTATACAATTTGGCACAGTGCTGATTTTGGCCAATCATTCGAGCAATTTGCCATTGATTCGTCTCAAATACTTTACTATAGCTGCCATACAAACATAGTTCCGGGGGTGTTGCCAGCAGAAGTTTATCTTGTTAGTTTTGAGCAGGGGATACGGTTCCATATTTACCGAAGCGATAATTATGGCCAAACCTTTACCCATATGTTTCAATCCGATTCTATTAACCCATTGGATATAAACAACCTTTATTTTTGTAGCGGCTTAGTTGCCGGTGAATTCTATTGGGTGTATGAGAAGCCGGAGAATGAACCCATTTACCATTCTGATCTTTACATAAATTATAGCACTGATTTTGGACAAACCTATCAAACGTATTACCATGATCTTAGCCAATTTGTGTATGGTGTTGAACCTGCTTCAACCCGTACTATCCAAGAAGTTGTGAAGGTATTCCCACAACCGGTATCCGATGAGCTATGGGTTACATTATCTGATTCCCAAACGAGTAGCCCAGAAATAGTTATTTATGATGTGATGGGCAATATAAAGCTTCGAATAGCAAAAGGCTCATTGGCGTATGACACAAAAGGGTTTTGTATCAAAAATCTAGATTTTTTATCTTCAGGGTGTTACATTCTTTGTGTTATGGATAGCCCCACCCATATTCGAAGGGTTCGGTTTATAAAGGCTTAACTTATTTAATATTACCTTTTAATGGTTGCAGCTATGACCATTGCCTTCGTGATGCTCGTCATGGTGTGCACAACTGCTGCCGCTATCAGTTACTAAACCATTTATGTAATTGGTTACTAATTGTTTAGCATCACCCGAACAGCCCCTAACAACATTTATTCCCCATGACATGAGCACATTAATGGCTCCAGCACCAATTCCACCGGCTAACATGGTATCAACACCCTCTTTCGACAATACTTCGGCAATGTTTGATTTGCAGCCGCATCCTTGTGGAGATTTTATGGTTGTTATATTAGCTATTTCTAGTTTTGAGTCAACAGTGTAAACATTGTAAAACTCGCAATGACCAAAATGGTCATCAATTTGATGGTCGTGTTTGACCGGAACAGCAATTTTCATAGACAATATGTTATATAAATTTGAATTCGAATTTGTTGCAATGGTTAAAGAGCTATGTCGGTGGGCAAGATCCCTTTTTGAATGGGTGACAACTCTGCAGAACCAAAGGCTGGACAGCCTTTACATTTAATATGGTTGTTGATGCCTTGAATGAGTTTGTGGCATCTGTTACATCGGTACCAGTCTTCAATCAATGAATAGTTTCCTCCCTCAATTTCAATAGCTTGTCCTTCAATAAAGGCTTTTGCAATAGTTTTATGTGCTTTATTGTAAATTCGTGTTATGGTGGGCCTTGAAACATTCATTTTTTCAGCAGCCTCCTCTTGCGAAAGCATTTCATAATCAATCAGCCGAATGCTTTCATATTCCTCATAATGCAAGATGAGGGGTTTGATATTGCACAAAGGTAGCCCATATGGCTTGAAGCCCTTCATTAAGGGTGGTAGTTCTATTTTTCGACTTTTATGTGGTCGTGCCATTCTTTTGTATCTTAGTTATTGCCTTTAGGTCCGGCAAAATAAGATAAATTATGAGTACCAAACTTAAGGCGAGGATAATTTTTCCTGCAATGCAATACGAACTGCAGATAAAGTTTTCGCCTAATCCAAAAAGACAGGTCGTGCAACCTATAATGGCCATAAGTATGTAGTCAACCAAAAAAACTGCGGGTACAATTACGAGAAGCTTTAGGAATAATGTCGTTTTCATGATTCTTAGGGTTTTATGGTTTTGATGATGCAAAGATAGTGAACATACGTTCATAAAGCAAAATTGATCAAAGAAGCTTTTTAGTGTTATTTGTCTATTTAACAACGACTTAAGCAAATTGCTTGAAAAATCATACACGAATTTTTTAGCATTAGGTTTAAAATCTTTTTTGTAAATAATTATAAATTAGGTCTTTATATCTTTATTTGTAATAGTTATAAATTAGCGTACGTTCAAAACCTTCTGAATTTTATTTCGTTTTAGGTACATGAAGATTCCAATAGTACGTTTTTATATTGATGGTTTTAAGCAAATGACCATCGGGAAAAGCCTCTGGCTTATCATTGCCATTAAGCTTTTGATAATGTTTGGTCTTTTTAAGCTGTTTTTAATGCGCGATTTTTTGAGTTCGCGTTTTGAAACTGATACAGAGAAGAGTAGCTATGTTAAGGAACAACTGTTTCACGGAAATTAATAACTAACAAATTATGAATGGATTAGATGTTTCATTAGTTGAATGGTCGCGGGCTCAGTTTGCTTTAACGGCTATGTTTCATTGGATTTTTGTGCCCCTAACCCTCGGCATTACGTTTATTATTGCCATCATGGAAACCTTATATGTTAAAACGGGTGATCTTGAATGGAAAAGGATTACCAAGTTTTGGATGACCTTGTTCGGGATTAATTTTGCCATAGGTGTTGCCACGGGGCTAATACTTGAGTTTGAGTTTGGTACAAACTGGTCAAATTATTCTTGGTTTGTAGGTGATATATTTGGAGCTCCATTGGCAATCGAAGGCATTATGGCGTTTTTTTTGGAAAGCACTTTCATTGCAGTTATGTTCTTTGGCTGGGACAAGGTTAGCAAGCGTTTTCATTTAGTATCTACTTGGTTGGTGGCTTTTGGTGCCAATTTATCGGCACTTTGGATATTGGTGGCCAATGCTTGGATGCAAAATCCAGTGGGCATGAGGTTTAATCCCGATTCAGCCCGCAATGAAATGGTCGATTTCTGGCAAGTATTGTTCTCTCCGACGGCCATCAACAAATTCTTGCATACCATTTCTTCGGCCTATTTGCTTGCTGCAATTGTAGTTATAGGCATTAGTGCGTGGTATTTGCTCAAAGGGCGCGAAAAGATCCTTTCGCAACGAAGTATTGTTGTGGCAGGTATCTTTGGGCTGTTTTTCAGTGTATATACTGTTTTTACAGGTGATAACTCTGCACGCGAAATGGCCAAGGTACAGCCTATGAAGTTTGCAGCTATGGAGAATCTTTACATAGGGCAGGATCATGCTCCGCTTGTAGCCTTGGGTTTTTTGAAATCTGCTGAAAATGATGCGCATAAACGAGAGAATTTCTTGTTTAAAATAGAGATTCCCAATATGCTATCCTATTTAGCTTATATGAACCCAAACGCATTTGTGCCGGGCATAAGCGATTTGGTTCATGGTAATGCCAACAAAGGCATCATCTCAACATCCCAAAAGATGGAGATGGGTAAAAGAGCCATCAACGCTTTAAAAGATTATAATGAGCAAACTAAAGCTGGCGAATACATTCAAGCCAAGGCAAGTTTGGCAGTGTTTAACCAAAACTACAAGTATTTTGGATATGGATACTTTTCTGATCCCCATCAGGCCATTCCGCCCATCAAAGCAACTTTTTATTCCTTTAGGGTAATGGTTGTTCTTGGGTTTGCCTTCATACTGCTACTTGCGCTTGGTTTATTTTGGGCGTTAAAAAATAAGATTGAGGAAAAGCGTTGGTTTTTAAGAATATCAATTTTAGCCATACCATTGGTGTATATAGCCTCCCAAGCCGGATGGCTTGTGGCCGAGCTAGGCCGTCAACCTTGGGTAATCCAAGATATTATGCCAACCTTTGTAGCTGTATCGCACATCGAAACATCAGGCGTAATCTTAACTTTTTGGCTGTTTGCCATTACATTTAGCATATTGTTAGCCGCTGAATTGCGTATTATGTTTAAACAAATTAAAAAAGGTACAACCGAAGGAGGAGTAAGCCATGTTTGAAGCATTGTCATTGTACCAGTTACAAATGTACTGGTGGTTTTTGGTTTCGTTGCTGGCAGCATTGCTGGTGTTTTTAATGTTTGTTCAAGGCGGACAAAGCTTGCTTTACTGTGTTGGTAAAACACCTGAGCAGCGCAGCTTAATTGTTAATGTACTCGGGCGAAAGTGGGAGTTGACATTTACTACCCTGGTAACTTTTGGAGGGGCGTTTTTTGCTTCGTTTCCTATGTTTTACAGCACCAGCTTTGGTGGAGCGTATTGGGTTTGGATGGCCATTTTATTTGCCTTTGTACTGCAGGCTGTTTCATACGAATTCAGGGTAAAAGCTGGTAATATTCTCGGCCCTAGGGTTTATGAGTTCTTTTTACAGTTTAATGGTTTTGCTGCCTCAATATTGATTGGTACAGCTGTGGCTACCTTTTTTACGGGAAGCAGTTTTGTGGTTGACCGCACAAACCTTTACAATTTATCGGGCATAGGTAATACCACCATTTCATATTGGACAGGACCCGCCCATGGGCTCGAAGCTGTATTAAACCCCATAAATGTTGCCCTTGGCCTGGCCGTGTTTTTTCTTGCCCGAGTATTGGGCTTGCAATATTTTGTGAATAGTATTGCTGATGATAATATTGTAAGTCGCTCTCGCAAGCTGCTTATTTACAACGCTGTTCCTTTCCTTGTGTTCTTTCTTGCCTTTGTAGGTAGTATCATTTTAAAAGATGGATTTGCTGTTGAGCCAACAACTGGCACAATAGTCCTGAAATCACATAAATACTTGTTAAACCTAACAGAAATGCCCATGGTTGGTTTGTTGTTCTTTTTGGGTGTGGTGCTGGTGCTTTACGGTATCATCCGTTCTTTGATAAAGGTCTATAAGCCTGCTTTCTACATAATTGGTCTTGGGGTTGTACTGGCTGTGCTGTCATTATTCTTGATAGCAGGTTATAATGATACTAGCTATTATCCCTCGGTGGGTTTTGGCTTGGCGAAAGGAAGTGTTCTTTATAATCAATCCATGCAAAGTTCACTAACAATACGCAACAGCTCTTCAAGCCATTTTACACTCACAGCCATGAGCTATGTTTCATTGTTTATACCCTTTGTATTAGGTTATATAATAATTGTTTGGCGATCGATGAATAAAAAGCAGCTGAACATAGATGAGTTAAATTCTGAGATGCACAAATACTAAATTAAAACAAACACAATGTTAGTACAAATATTATGGTTACTTAGTTGGCCCATATCTATTGTAATGGTGTATTACATTATTAACTATACCTTTCGTAAGACTCAGAAATAGTACAACTTAGATTCTTTTAAGTAGTAATTTTTTGACTATTGTTGATGTCAAGAGAATTGCATGCTATATGTTCTCGCAAATTTCCCGGGAGACCATGTTCGAACTTAACCGAAGGAAGCCTTGTTTGGACAGCTTCAAAATGCAGTTGCTTGGGTAAGCTTTTTAAAGGTTCCAATTTGTTTGAAAATGAGTAAGCATTGTTCTAATTTCTTGGTAATCTGGGTGTATCCCTTAATTCTTCTTTTTTTTGAAAAGCAATTTTTTAAAGTTTGAGACTACTCCGAAAAGTTGAAACGCTAAAGATTAGTTTAAAGTTTTAATATCAAACTAATTTCAACAAGTTTTAAATCAATTATTTGTACTTGGTGCCTCTTGCTAGTTTGGCGTCCCTTCGGCACACTTCCACAGGCTCAGTGCGGGTGCTCAGGGCAGCGCAAGGTGCCAAAAAAAAGTACTTTTCGGAGGAGACACAAGTTTCAATCCTTTACAGTACAAATGTATGTTGAGGGTTGAGGCTTTAAAATAATTGATTTAGGGTATTGTCCAAACAAGGTTTAAATGTAGGTTTTGAAGAGACGCAAAAGGTATCGATAGCATGTAGGCTGAATGCTTGTTTACCATGTTTTACTGTACTAATTTGGCTAATTGATCAGGAAATTACCCAAACTACACTTATTTACCTAAGTTGATAAATTTTTGGTTTTTAGTTATATAGCCTGTTTTTTTGATTCGTAACTCATTCTATTGGTTTTACGGTTTTCATAAACTTTGCGGTTTTGTATAGGAATATGGTGTAATTTTACACTCCCAAACTACAACCAACCCTGTATGAAACCAATGTATCGCTTATTATGGGTAGTGGCATTTTGCTTCACCTTTACTACAATTTCTGCTCAACAGCAGAGTGTTAATGACACCGCATCATATCCTTATTGGATTGAAATGATGCAAGATGAACGGGTAAACTTAAATGATGTTAACCGTGCCTTTGAACTTTATTGGCAAAACAGGCCCATAACCAAAGGTAGCGGATACAAACCTTTCAAGCGCTGGGAGTACAATATGCGCAACGGGAAAGTTTTTGCCGACGGAACCCGCAAACCCAACGACTTTAATTGGAATGCCTTTCAAGATTTAAAAACCAACAAACGGCTTTCAACTGCTGGGAACTGGGTTTCAAAGGGCCCAGTTTTTTATAGTAATGGTGGATACAAAGGCTTAGGCCGCATAAATGCCCTTGGCTTCGATCCTATTGATCAGAACACCCTTTATATAGGTGCACCAGCTGGTGGTCTCTGGAAAACCACCGATGGTGGCGCGTCATGGCTAAGCCTCACCGATAGCCTTCCAACCTTGGGCGTGTCTTCTATAGTTGTTCATCCTACCAATACGTCAACCATTTATATAGGAACCGGCGACCGTGATGCTGGTGATGCTGTTGGAATGGGTGTAATGCGCACAACCGACGGCGGCATCAATTGGGAGCTTTGGAACACAGGAATGGGTACTAAAACCGTGCACCGCCTCTTGATGCACCCAACCGATCCTACTAAACTTTATGCATCCACTTCTGGTGGTATTTATACTTCTACTGATGGAGGCGCAAACTGGGTCTTATCTTCCGGAGGAAATTATAAAGAATTGGTAATGAAGCCTAACGATCCAAATACGTTTTATGCTTCCAAAGATGGCAATTTCTATCGTTCAACCAATGGCGCTGCTACATTTACACAAGTTACCACTGGATTAACTTCAGCGCAGCGCGGTGTAATAGCTGTGAGCCCTGCCAGTCCAAATACAGTTTATTTCCTGCAATCAAAAAACGATAGCGGTTTTAAAGGCTTATACCGTTCAACCGATAATGGTTCCAGTTTCCAAACCATGTCAACCTCACCCAATATCATGGATTGGTCTTGCGATGGAAGCGGTTCGGGCGGACAAGCTTGGTACGACCTTGAATTAGCAGCCGATCCAACAAATGCCAGCGTGATTTTTTCGGGCGGTGTTAATGTTTGGAAATCATCAAATGGAGGACAAACTTGGCAGATTGTCGGGCATTGGTATGGTGGCTGCGGTGTTGAAGAAGTTCATGCCGACCAGCATGTGTTTGAATACTCTCCGCTTAATAATACTTTATATGTGGGCAATGATGGTGGCATATACAAATCACCTGACCAAGGACAAACCTTTTCGGAACTCTCTAATGGGTTGGTTATAAGTCAGATATATAAGATTGGCCAGGATATACACGATACACTACATACCATAATTGGCATGCAAGATAATGGTACATCAACAACCATGGCTGGAGTTTGGAAAGATACACATGGTGGAGATGGCATGGAGTGTATTATTGATTATGCTAACCCATTATACAGTTATGCTACTGTTTATTACGGCGACATTACCCGCCATTATAATAATGGTTCTGATTTTACCATTGCAACCAATGGCTCTTTTGGTATTAATGAAGACGGTGACTGGGTAACCCCTTATACCTTACATGTTACGGACCCAACCAAAATGTTTGTTGGCTACAAGAATATCTGGAGAGGATCCAATATCCGTTCTTATCCCACTTGGACTAAGATTTCGGACAACCTAGCCGGAAACAATAGCACGAATATGAGAATAGTGGAGCAAAGCAAAGCCAATCCGGATGTTTTTTATGCAGCCAGGTGGGATAAAAAACTGTTTAGAAGTGATAATGTGAATGATAATACCGTTGATTGGATAACAATTTCAATTCCTGTTAACGAAACGCCCTCAGCCCTTCGCCCACATCCTTTCGATGAAAACGTGGTTTATATGGCCTTGGGTGGCAAGATATATAAATCATTTAACAAAGGGGCTGTTTGGAATGATATCAGTGGCTCGCTGCCCGCGGTTGAATACACTTCGATTGCTTACTATGAAAATGCACATGAAGGCCTGTATGTTTCATCCGATATTGGTGTATTTTATAAAGACTCTACCATGTCAGATTGGGTTAATTTTAGCCAAAACCTTCCTGTCGATGCCTCTATACGCGAAGTTGAGATTTGCTACAACACAACCAACAACGAGCAAGACCGCATTACCGCCGGCACTTTTGGACGTGGTACGTGGATGTCGCCCATGTGGCGCAATGTGCCTGTTGCTGCATTTACCTCTGATGTAACTACCATCCCAACCGCTGGGCAAGTCCACTTCCAAGATTTGTCAGGAGGTGTTCCAAGCAGTTGGTTATGGACATTTGAAGGTGGCACACCGGCTTCTTCCACCAGCAAGAACCCAGTGGTAACTTATGCCAACCCTGGAACTTTCAATGTGTCATTAACCGTAACCAATTCATCAGGCTCAAATGATATTACCATTGAAGATTATGTATCTGTAAGTTCAACGTTATTGCCAGTTGCCGGTTTTTATGCCAGTAATACAACACCATGTTCCGCTGAAGTAGTGGTGTTTACCGATACAACCCAGTTTAGCCCGGTTTCGTGGAATTGGCAGTTTTCGCCCAATACGGTTTCATTTGTTAATGGGACCTCAGGCACCTCGCAAAATCCTGAAGTGGTTTTTAATACCAATGGTTCATACCATGTAACACTAACTGCTACTAACTCCAATGGTGATAACACTGTTTTGAAGAACAATTACATCAGGGCTGGAGGTTTTATAATTCCATTTGAGGAGGACTTTGAGTCCGGTCTTGACGCTAAATCTTGGACGGTGAATAATCCTGACAATGAATTAACCTGGGGGGTGCGTGATGTTAACGGAAACACACCAGGTTCCAAAGCCGCCTACATGAACCTTTTTGTGTATTATAAAATGAATCAACGTGACCAGCTTATCTCTCCTTCATTGAATTTTGAAGGCTTTGATAATGTATCACTTTCGTTTGAACATGCTTATGCCCAGCGGTTTAATCAAAAGGATTCCTTAATAGTTTATACATCGTTTGATTGTGGAGATACTTGGAAACGCGTTTATGCCAGTGCACCGAATGGGAGTGGCATTTTTGAAACTGCACCAACCACCAGCGATGAGTTTATCCCAACAATAGCTGACGACTGGTGCGGCAATGGCTGGGGTGCTTCTTGCATTGAGTTAAATTTGAATGATTTAGCCGGAAGATCGGGTTGTAAAATTATGTTCGAGACTTACAATAAATTGGGCAATAACCTGTATATTGATAATGTACTTGTTTCGAATTCTGGTGTTGGCATAAACGAAGTGGCTAAAAGTGGATTTAGGGTTTCGCCCAATCCATCGGAAGGTAACTTTACACTTGAATGGGCAGGTGATACTGATGCATTAATTTCAATGTACAATGCTGCGGGTCAAATGGTTTATTCAACCCATGCAAAACCGCATTATTTTGTTGAAAATGTTAATCTTAAAGGATTGAATCCAGGCTTGTATTTCATTAAGATTGAAACCAAGACTCAAACCTGGCACCAAAAAATGGTAATTAAATAAAAAGGAATAGGGCAGCATGGCTGCCCTTTCTTCTACATAGTATGTAAGTATGAAATAGGAACTATGAAAAAAGTTGTAATTGTTGTGTGTTTTTTGATTGCGTGTCTTGCTGCGTTTGCCCAAGGATGGCGCAACAACGAAATGGAAGTTCTGGTTTCCATCGATAAAGCTTCCGAATTGATAGTGTTAAACACTTACACATCAAATTTTGATTCGCCAGGAACAATTCCGGCTAAAGTAAGGGCTTATGTAACCCCTGATGAACTTATTGCTCTTAAAGCTTCTGGATTGCAAACTCGAGTAAGCATCCCTGATTTAAAGAACCATTATAAAAACTTTTGGACGTCAAAAGTGCCCTCGGGATATTATACTTATGAGCAAGTAATAGCAATTGCTGATAGTTTAGCAACCAACTTCCCAAGCATCTGTAAAAAATTTATCATCGGAACATCCTTAGGAAATAGGCAGTTGGCAGTTTTAAAGCTGAGTGATAATGCAAATACCGACGAAAACGAAGCAGAAATACTGTTCGAAGGCGGAATTCACGGAGATGAAATTGGTGGGACTGAGAACCTAATACGTTTTGCACGCGATTTATGCAAAGGCTACGGAAGCAACACCCAATACACAAACTTACTTAATACCAGGGAAATATTCTTATATTTAATGGTAAACCCCGATGGCCGGCATTACATGAGCCGATACAACAATAATTCGGTTGATATTAACCGTGATGGAGGCTATATGTGGAATGGCGAGGGAAATAGCACTGGCCCATATTCACAATCGGAAACCAAAACACAACGTGATTTTATATTTGAAAATCAATTTGTTGTGTTTAGCGATTATCATAGTGGAACCGAGTTTGTATCCTACCCTTGGAGCTATAGACCCGATGCCACACCCGATGATGCACATATTGACCAATTAGCCGGTGTTTACGCTTCTACCTCGGGTTATATAAACATACCCTATTCACAAGGTTATAGCGGTATGTACCCAATTAATGGCAGCACCAAAGATATAAATTATGGCTCGCTAGGTTCAATCAGCTGGTCCATTGAAATTTCAATGGAAAAACAGCCACCGGCCTCACAAATCTACGCCTATTATATTAAAAATAAGCCAGCTATGTTAGCTTTAATCGAACGCTGTGGCTACGGTATTTCAGGAACTGTTACCGACTCGCTTACAGGCATGCCGGTGCCAGCTTTAATCTTTGTAAATAGCTATTACCCTTGCTATAATGATCCTGTTCTTGGCGACTATCATAAATATGTGTTAGCAGGTACGTATTCTGTTAAGGTTGTGGCCAACGGTTACCAAACCAAAGTCTTAAACAATGTGGTGGTTGGGAATAATGCCACAGCCATTGCTGATGTTCAATTAAACCCTCAAACGGGTGATTATGGTTACAGGGTATGTATTTCGTACATCCCAAACAATAACTTTAACGATGAAGGAAAGACCTATGCAGCCTTAGGCCCTCCAGATAATAGTTATTATTCCCTTGGTAGGAATGGGTATATTGTTATTGACATGAAAAAGAACATAGTTAATGGAAATGGTGCTGATTTTAAAATACTTGAAGGTGATCCAAACCCTGAAGGTTATTCAGTTTATGTTTCTTCTACCATGGATGGCCCATGGACATTGGTTGGTAACGGTGTTGGAAGTCAGGAGTTTGATCTGCCTGCTTCAATTTCTTCCACAAGGTATCTTAAAATAAAAGATGATGGCGATGGTTCATCTTCATTACCGGATGCTGGTTTTGAGTTAGATGCAGTTAAAATTTTATATACACCTGTTTCTGCGCAGTTTACGGCTAGTAATACCATGCCTTGTGTATTTGAATCCATTAACTTTTTTGATGCGTCGGCAGGAAATCCAATAACTTGGAATTGGATTTTTACAGGTGGCAATCCTCCGGTGTCCAACGTTCAAAATCCAACCGGAATCGCATATTCTAGCCCGGGTAGTTATGATGTAAGCCTAACCGTTTCGGATGGGTTAACCACCAATGAACTATTACTACCGGGTTATATACAGGTCTTTGGAAATCCAGAACAGCCTGCAGTTCCCTCCGGCGATTCTATCCTTTGCCAGTCAAGCGCCCCACAGGAGTATTTCACGAGTGGGCAAGCCAACGCCACCGATTTTCAATGGAAACTCGAGCCCTCAAATGCTGGAGCATTAACCCCTAATTGGACACTCTGTTCTGTGGATTGGGCTGCTGATTTTCAAGGAGTGGCATCCTTGAGCGTGAAGCAGCTTACAAGTTGTGGTTCAAGTGATTATTCAACCCCAGTCACCATTGAATTAAATCCTCTGCCAATAGTAAATCTTGGTGCCGATCAGTTAGTGCCCGCCAGTGCATCGGTGGTGTTAGATGCCGGAAATAATGGGGTAAGCTATTTGTGGAGTACGGGTCAAACCACCAGTTCCATCACTGTTGATAGTACAGGCTATGGACTTGGTGCTGCCCTTTTTTGGGTACAGGTTGCAAATACCTTGGGCTGTGTTAACAGCGATACAGTAATTATAACATTTTCTACCAACATCGGTTTACAAGAACGTTCATCGTCTGGCATATTTGCCATTCCGAACCCTGTTAAATCAAAGACTTGGATAAATACTGGACAACAAGAGGTTCCAGTTGATTATTGGTTATTGAATTCAGTTGGAGAATGTGTTCTAAGCAGTTCCATGCAAGTGTGTAATGGGGGCTTTTGGTTAAATTTAGATCAATTGCCCAGTGGGATTTATGTTTTAAAGCTTCGTCTAAACTCACAATCAATTGCCTTAAAACTACTTGTAAGATAGTTGATAAGCAGTTCAGTATTTGATACCAGCCTTGACCGATTAGAACATGCTATTCGTAAAAGATTCCATGCCACAATGCCTTACACACTAAATGCCAGTATTTTAGGTATTTATCGTTGTTGGTGGTCTGTCTTGGAAGCACTGCCACCAAAGAATGCATATGTTGTATGGTATTTTAGCTAATTACCTATTATTCAAAGCGTAGTGATGAATAGTGCTAAATTTTACTTGCCCATAATGAGTTGCTATTTTAGTATGTGGTACCATTTTTTATTTCGCCTTTAGACACTAAAAAATACGCATAGACCGTTAAAAAGAATTATTTTTGCCCACCGTTTATATGAATCAATGCGAGAGTATATGACAGCCAATACAGAAACTGCTCACAAAGTTGCAGGCTTTCTTTTGCAAGTTAAAGCCGTTAAGCTTAGTCCTGCCAAGCCTTTTACATGGGCTTCAGGTTGGAAATCACCAATTTATTGCGATAATCGCGTAACCTTATCGTATCCCAAAATCCGCACTTTTATTCGCCAGGAGTTTACAAGGTTAATAACCGACGAGTTTGGAATGCCGGATGTAATAGCTGGCGTAGCTACGGGCGGTGTTCCTCAGGGTGCCTTAGTAGCACAAGATTTGGGTTTACCTTTTGTGTATGTCCGTCAAACAGAAAAAAAACACGGCATGGGCAATGTTATCGAAGGCGTTTTAGAACCCGGGCAAAGTGTTGTTATTATCGAAGACCTTATTTCGACAGGAGGAAGTAGCCTAAAAGCTGCTCAAGCTATTCGTGATGCAGGTTGCACGGTTAAAGGCATGGCTGCAATTTTTACTTATGGTTTTAAAGTAGCCGAAGATGCCTTTAAGGAAGCTAAAGTAAACCTTATAACGCTATCTAATTATGAAGTTCTTGTAAAGCAAGCTCTTGAAGAGAATTTTGTAACCAAATCAGATATCGAGTCATTAGTACAATGGAGGGAAAACCCAGCTGAGTGGGGCAATAATTTATAAGTATGACATCAATTTCGAGTTCTAAAACCTTGGTTAACCAGTCGGCTGACCATTTATTTACCTATTTAACTGATCTAGAGCGTTTTCGTAGCTCCCTGCCCGAGCAAGTTACTAATTATAAGGTAGAAGGCAATCGCTGTTCGTTCACCATCCAGGGCATGGCCGACCTATCTCTTGAGATTACGCAAGCTATACCATTCGAAAAGGTTATATTCTCCAATGCCAGCGCAAAGCCATTCCCTTTTGCACTTGTTTTTGATATAGCGGCATTAACCGATCAGTCGTGTCAGGTAATGGTTACTTTTGAAGGAGATATTAATCCGATGCTGTTGATGATGGCCAAAGGCCCATTGCAAACCTTTGTTAATATGGTAGCCCAAAAACTTGCAACAATCTAATGCGATTGTCTTAGCTGATTTTTTTACGAATTGCTTAAGTGCGTGTTAACGGTGTTGTTGGCTTATAAGGCTAACTGTTTAGGTATATACAAATTCAATCTCTTTTACATCACAATACACTTCTTCATGATCGTTTTTCATCAAAACCAATCGTCCATAGTTGTCAATTTTGGTGATGGTAGCGGTGAATAATTCGCCATTATGCCTATACTGGGCCTGTTGCTTCAATTGGAAGAGCCGTTCCATGTAAAGCGTGTTCAGCAAGAATCCCTCGTCGCGTTGGATAACAGTAAATTGATGTTGAATTTGATTTACAATATTGGTTAATAGAACCGTACGTTCAGTTTCGCGTCCTAAAATGGCAAGTAACGAAGTTGCCAATGGTAGGTTATCCCCAAATTTTTCTTGGTTTACGTTCAAGCCAATGCCTGCAATACTCCAACCGAGTTTGCTGTTCAGTACGCTGTTTTCAATAAGTATTCCAGCAATTTTCTTTCGGTTAACCAGCAGATCGTTCGGCCATTTTATGTTGATGGTCGCTTGTGGCAATAAAAGTTCCAATTCAATGCTTATTGAAACTGAAATTAGTTGATTTATAATAAATTGCTTGTGAGCAGGTACGAAGTCAGGATAGAGTATGATTGAGAATAGGAGGTTTTTGCTTGCCTCACTTTCCCAGGTATTTCCGGCTTGCCCGCGACCTTGTACCTGAAAATCCGAACTAATTACGGTAAATGCCTCAGGTTTCGTATCTTCAATTAACTTTCGTGCTACAAGGTTGGTAGAGGTAGTGCTATCGAAATGAATATGATTAAACAAGTTTATTCAGGTTTTAAGTAAGGGTGATTGTATTGGACTGCAATAACTTAATGTCGCTGAAGTTTTCGCAGCATTAATTCAGAAGCATGCAAGAGTTAAAAGCACTAAGGATTCTTTAAAACTGTAATTTAGGCGAAAAGCAATGGTTACCGCATTTGCTTCATAGCTAGTTCAACTTCGGTGGCTAAACGTTTATAAACTTCGTCAAACGAGCCATTTCCATCTATTTTTGCTACTCCATGCAATTGCTTGTATTTCTCGATTACGGGAATGGTTTTTTGTTCATGTTCTTGAAGTCGTGTTACAATTTTTGATGTACTTGTATCATATGGCATACAACGTTCTGTTTTGCTACGCGCGTCCAGTCTATTGATAAGTTCAAGTGTGGGTACTTCAATATCAAATACTTTAGAGATAGATGAATGATGTTTTTTAAGTAGCCCATCAAGAATATACGATTGTACCAAGGTTCTTGGATAGCCCTTAAATATGTATCCTTTTACATCTTTCGATTTGGCAATGCGCTGTTCAATTAGTTCTACCACAATTTCATCTGGAACGAGTTCGCCGTTTTCATAGAGCTCACCTATTTGCTTTCCAATATGGGTTTGGTGTGTAAGTTCATAATCCAGCATTTCGCCGGTTGCAACATACTCTAAGCCATAAGCTTTGGCCAAAGCCTTGCCCTGCGAGCCCCGGCCAGAACCAGGATAACCAAAGATAACGACATTGAATAATTTTTTACTTAGCTCGTTTTTAACTATTTGCAATATTTTCCCCGTTACAATCTCCTTAGCCTGATCGCCATTCACTTCGGTAAATAAACCTCTTTCCTTGTAAAATCGCAAAACCGGAAATGTTTTTTGATGGTATTCAATCAGCCGTTTCTTTATCACCTCTTCGGTATCATCTGTACGCCCCGAAGTAGCACCTCTTTTTATTAGCCTCTTTATAGCCACTTCATCGGGTACATTAATACTAATTAGACAGTTAAGTTCGGTGTTGAGCTTAATCATCAATCCCTCAAGTATGTATGCCTGAATGTAGGTGCGTGGAAACCCATCAAACAAAAAGCCCTTGGAGTCAGGGTTTTTAGTAATCACCTCCTCAATAATTTGAACGATTAATTCATCTGGCACCAACTTTCCTCCATCAATTATAGCCTTGGCTTCAATCCCAAGTTTTGATTGAGCTGCAATTTCTTTGCGCAAAATATCGCCTGTTGAAATATAAAAAAGTCCATACTCCTTAATCAGAAGTTCGCTCTGGGTTCCCTTACCAGCACCCGGCGGTCCAAAAAGAGCAATGTTAAGCATGATTGTTTAGTTAGGATATGATTCAACAATATTAAGTATTTTGGGCAAAACATGCAACCAACCAATTATAAATGTTTGTTTATGTTGAAGCAAAGGCCAGGAAACAAGTATTTTTTTGTACTTTTGCACGTTTTAGCAAAACTTTTTTAATGGCAAAGCGTAAGCGATTTACCGACGACGAAACCCTGGTGCAATGTATAGTGAATGCTATGCAAGACAAGAAAGCCAGACAAATTGTTACCATAAACTTCGAACAACTCAAGAATAGTGTCAGTGATTATTTTGTTATCTGTCATGGTGATAACACACCTCAGGTACAGGCAATTGCATCGGCAGTAGAATTTGATGTTCGCAAAGAAATTAGCCTTCATCCCACTTCGGTCGAAGGAGTTCAGAATGCGGAATGGATTTTGATAGACTACGGAAGCGTAGTGGTTCACATATTTAAAGAACCTGCACGTAAGTTTTATCACCTTGAAGATCTCTGGGCTGATGCAGTTTTTACCCAGTATCAGGATAAGGGATAATTTAGCATAAATTATATATTATCAATTGATTATAAAATGTCCGAACAAGATACTACTCCAAAAGGCTCCAATACTTCCGGCAATAATTCTTCTGAAAACCCTTCAGGGAAAAAAATGAACTTGAATCCATTTTCGCAAGGAAATGGGAAAGGTAAATTTAATTTTTACTGGGTTTACGGCATTATTTTGGTCGTATTCCTTGGCCTTCAATACTTTTCTTTTAGTGATGGCCCCAAAAAAACTACCTGGGGAGAACTTAAAAAACTACTTGAAGAACAAAAAGTTGCAAAAATAAACCTCGTTAATAAAGAAGTTGCCGAAATCTATTTGAAAAAGACAACCGGACAAAGTGGCAGTCAGGACAAGAAAAACCGTTTTACAGCTGACGAACCTAACTTGGTTTATAATGTCGGTTCTGTAGAATCGTTCGAGAAACAAGTTCAAGAAGTGCAAGCTGCTACTCCCGCCGATCAAATAGTTTATATTGAAGTTGTTACTCGCAAAAACTGGGGTGGCGAAATCTTAAGCTATATCTTACCGCTTGTAATTTTAGTTGGATTATGGTTTTTGTTGATGCGCATGATGAACCGCGGCAATGGTGGAGGTCAAATATTTAATATTGGTAAAAGCCGTGCTCAACTATTTGATAAAGACACACACGTTAATATTACGTTTAACGATGTAGCTGGACTGGAAGAAGCGAAGGTGGAAATTATGGAAGTAGTTGACTTCCTGAAAAACCCTAAGAAATATACTGAGCTTGGCGGAAAAATACCAAAAGGCGTGCTGCTGGTAGGCCCTCCGGGAACCGGTAAGACCTTATTGGCTAAAGCCGTGGCTGGCGAAGCCAAAGTCCCTTTTTTCTCATTATCTGGTTCTGACTTTGTTGAAATGTTTGTTGGGGTCGGCGCATCGCGTGTGCGCGATCTGTTTAAGCAAGCCAAGGAAAAAGCCCCTTGTATCGTATTTATCGATGAAATTGATGCGGTAGGAAGGGCACGTGGCCGTAATGCCATGACCGGAGCCAATGATGAACGTGAAAATACACTTAATCAACTACTTACCGAAATGGATGGCTTTGCCTCCAATACTGGGGTAATTATTTTGGCAGCCACAAACCGTGCCGATATCTTAGATCGGGCGCTTTTGCGTGCCGGACGCTTTGATCGCCAAATACAAGTAGAACTTCCTGATTTAGAAGAACGTAAAGCCATATTTACTGTACACTTGAAACCTTTAAAAACCGATGAAACGGTTGATATGGAATTCCTTGCGCGCCAAACCCCAGGTTTCAGCGGTGCCGATGTGGCAAATGTGTGCAACGAAGCAGCTTTGATTGCAGCACGTAATAATAAACCTGCCATTGGCAAAGAAGATTTCATCAATGCTATAGATCGTATTGTTGGAGGTCTTGAAAAACGTAATAAGCTCATCACCTTCGATGAGAAAAAGGTAATCGCCTTCCACGAATCAGGCCATGCAGCCACAAGTTGGTTGCTTGAACACGCTCATCCGTTGGTAAAAGTAACCATAGTACCTCGTGGCAAAGCGCTTGGTGCCGCATGGTATTTGCCCGAAGAACGTCAAATTACCACTTTTGATCAGATGTTTGATGAAATGACAGCCACCCTTGCTGGACGTGCTTCCGAAAAAATAAACTTCGGACGCGTTTCAACGGGTGCTCTTAATGATTTAGAACGCGTTACAAAACAAGCCTACAATATGGTGGTTTATTTTGGGTTGAACGAAAAAATTGGCAATATTAGTTATTACGACTCAACCAGCGATGCCGAATATTCTTTTCACAAGCCGTATAGTGAGCTTACTAACCAGGTTATTGATCAAGAAATCAGCAAGTTAGTTGAGTCTGCTTATCAACGCGCCGTAAAACTGCTTACCGACCATAAAGAACAAGTTGAAAAACTAGCCAGTGTGCTACTTGAAAAGGAAGTAATTTACAAAGAAGACCTTGAAGCCATTTTTGGTGCAAGACCTTATGCCACCCGCGAACAGCAGGCAATATCAAATACCGCTGCTTCAGCAGCTGCCCCTGTAGAACAAACTACATCATGATGCCAATTAGGTTTTAAATTGTTGTAATTTTGTTGTAAGCAAATAGGCTATCTATCTAATATCACAAAACCATGGACGAAAGCACTACCAGGGAAAAAGTCATGAAAAAGATACGCAACGCCTTAATTAATAAGGTTGAAAGCCCTTTTTATGATGTTGACCTTGAAACCCCTGTTACGCCATCATTTGTTGATGATTCAGAAATTGTTTTCGCTCAAGAGTTTACCCGTGCCGATGGAATGTTTGTGTATTGTGAAAGCCAGGAGCAGTTTATTGAATTGTTGCATAGCTTTGTTACCGAAAAAGGCTTATTGCCAGTTCTAGCCCTCGATTCAAAGCTCAAATCGTATCTCGAGCTTGCCAATATCCCAGTTACAATTGATGACGACAGATTACAGGAAGCCCGAACTGCCCTTATATTATGTGAAGCCTTGGTTGCACGTACAGGAAGCATTGTTGTGTCTTCGAGGCAAACCTCGGGTCGCAGGTTACCAGTTATTGCCGAAGTGTTGATAGTTGTTGCTTATCCAAACCAGGTTTGTGGCGAATTGAAAGATGCGCTAAACATGGTAAAAACAAAGTATGATGGTACCTTGCCCTCACAAATTACATTTATTACGGGTCCCAGCCGTACTGCCGATATCGAGAAAACCTTGGTAAAAGGAGTTCACGGCCCTAAAGAGGTTTACTTGTTTTTTGTTGACGAATTATAGTATCTAAATTTTATATCCTTTTAATTGTTTAGCCTTATGGAACCAAACTTTGAAGCAGTTTATAGTGCTGGAGATGAAGCAGAAGCCGGTATAATTAAAGGCCTTTTAGAATCGAATGGTATAGAGGCTACTATCATAAGCCACCACGATTCGGTTTACAAAATTGGTGAAGTTGAGGTATATGTAAACGAAGACGACGCTCCACTGGCCTTAGAAATTATAAACCAGCGTGAATTTGAATAATTTACAAACTCGTACCTTCACTGGTGCAGCCTTTGCCGTTGCAATAATTGCTTGTATCTTTATTAGCCGAACAGCTTTTGCCTGGATAATGTTGGCCGCTAGTTTGGTAGCCTTATCCGAATACCTTACCCTTAGGGGTATTAAGCTACGCTCCACATTTGGTTACCTTGTGTTGATGTTTGGTGCGGTAAGCTATTTTGCCATTACTTTAATTGCCCTTTTGCCAAATCCATCGGTAGGGCTGCAGCTTGGGATTCTTGCCATTTTTGTACCCATACTTCTAATGGTGGCACTTTATAGCCAACATCCTAACCCATTGGAAGCTATAGGTACTGCTGTGGTTGGAATCTTATATATTCCCATTCCTTTGGCATTGTTAAATCTCTTTAACGATCCCATTTTTATGCATGTTGATCAGCCCAAATATATGGTGTTAGGTTTCTTTCTCTTAGTGTGGGCCAACGATACATTTGCGTACTTAACAGGTGTTACCTTTGGAAAGCATCCCTTGTTTAAGCGTATTTCGCCTAAAAAAACATGGGAAGGTTCACTGGGTGGAGCCCTATTAACCATTGCATTTTCTTATCTGGTATTCAAATATTTAGGGGTTATTAGCCTAATAGATTGGATTATAGTTGCTGCGCTAATCATAATTTTTGGTACTTTTGGCGACCTTTCTGAATCAATGATTAAACGATTGGCTCAGGTTAAGGATAGCGGGAACATACTTCCTGGGCATGGTGGTATGCTCGATCGTTTTGATGCTGTGCTCTTTGCAGCCCCCGTTGTTTTTTTGTATTTATTGATTGCACACTCATTCTTTTCGTAAATGACGCTTCACAAAGAAGGCTTTAAGGTTATCCCTTATGCCGCATTAGTCTTGGCCTTGCCATTGTTAATCCTTAACTTAGTTGTAAGTACCCAAAATTGGGTTCATTATGCATTTTATGGATTCTATTTTATCGCCCTTGTACTGGTGATTCGTTTTTTTCGACATCCCAAGCGTAATCCTGTTAACGATGCAACCAAGGTGGTTTGTTCATCGGATGGAACAGTGGTTGCTGTTGAAGAAGTATTTGAAGACGAGTATTTTAAGGATAACAGAATGCTTGTTTCAGTGTTTATGTCCATTTATAATGTTCATATTAACTGGGCACCAATCGAAGGAGAGATAAGTTATACCAAATACCATCCCGGAAAATTTTTACCGGCTTATGTGCCCAAATCATCTACGCTTAACGAACGGAATACATTCGTAATCAAGAATAAACAAGGAGTTGAGGTGTTGGTAAGGCAAATTGCAGGAATGGTTGCCCGCCGAATAGCTGTATATGCCACAGTGGGCCAGCAAGTTGACAAGAAAACCGAGCTGGGCTTTATACGATTTGGATCTAGGGTCGATATTTTCCTTCCCAAAGGAAGCAAAGTTCAAGTTACCTTGGGCCAGAAAGTTACGGGAAGCGAAACGGTTATTGCAATCATTAACTAGAAAAAAGTACTTTTACACAATTGCTTTGTTAACTGTTTCCAAGGATTAGCAATTGCTGATTTGATGTGTTGGCTGCTATAAATTTGGAACTATGTTGCCATTTTGTGTGAACAAAACCATTTTACCATGAAACGAATTGCAGTTTTTCCCGGGTCGTTCGATCCGCTCACTATAGGGCATTATAGCTTGATAAATAGGGCGCTTCCTTTGTTTGACAAGATAATCGTAGCTATTGGGTTTAACCACGAAAAAGCGGGTTTCTTCAGCGTTGAACTGCGCAAAAAATGGATTGAACAGCTTTTTGCCCACGAGCCAAACGTCAGTGTAGATACGTATTCGGGATTAACCATCGATTTTTGCCAAAAGGTTGATGCCAAATTTTTGCTTCGAGGCCTCCGGACAAGTGCCGATTTTGAGTTTGAACGAACCGTTGGTCAGGTTAATAAACGCATGGATGCCAATATTGAAACGGTTTTTTTGCTTACTGCACCCGAGCATTCCTTTATTAGCTCCTCCATCATCCGCGAAATCATCCGAAATGGAGGCGATGCAACGCAGTTTCTTCCTCCTGGGCTTAAAATCAACAGCTAAGTGTACTTTTATCAGCCATAAGCCGTTGTAATAACATGATTAATCGAATTGTTTTATTCATTCTTTTTGCGCTTATTGCATTTCTTCCAATTAAGGCTCAAATAGTTGTTAACGGTATCCTGCCCCAATGCCCTGGTGAAAAGCTACGTTTGATCCTCTACAACGATTATATAAGCTTTAGCGAACGCACCTTTACTACGGCACAACTCGACGACCAAGGCCGATTTTCAATCACCATCGATACCAATAAGACGATACATGCCATATTTGATGTTGCTTTATTTCGTGAACAATTGGTACTTGAGCCTGGTAAAACCTACTTCCTTAAGGCGCCGAAATTTTGGATTGATGAAACCGTAAACCCACGCCTAAGTGGTCAACATATAGGCTTTTGGCCCGATTCCACTGATTTGCTTAATCCTACATTGTTTAAGCTTAATGTTGATTTTTCGCGCTTCCTCGATACCTCATTCGTTGCATTGTACCGTAGGCATAATCTACAACCACTTCATGCTTTTAATCGCTATCTCGATAGCACTTATTTGGGTAAAAACCCAATAGTAACTTCCGCTACAAAATATCGGTTAGCCTCCTTGCAGCTTAGCGTTGGCTCTGTTAAAAGGAAAGAGGCATTAAGCAAATTCAAAGTGGATAGTGTTCAATATGCCGATTTTGAGTATATGCAGTTCTGGAATGAGTATTTCGACCATTTCTTAACATCTAAAGATGCCAACGTTAGCAACCTGAAGCTTTTGGCTTTGGTAAATCATACATCCTCATTTCTAGCTCTTTCCGATTCATTGCGCCGTGAACCCTTCCTTAATAGCGAAGAGCTTCGGAATACAGTCCTTTTAAAAGCCTTAGGAGAATTTTTCTATAAACCAGCATTTGACGAAACCAATATTCTGTTGTTGTTGCAGGATGCCGAAAAGGTTTTGCCAAACAAATGGCAACAAACTATCGCAAACGGCATACTGACCAAATGCAAGAACTTGCGCCGAGGAACTATTCCTCCGGCATTGGAAGCTAATGACTTAGATGGAAATAGGTATGCATTGGAACAATCGAAGGGTAAGCTTGTGTTTTTATCCTTTATCAATAGCAATTGTACAGCTTGTTTGAGCAATTTGGAACTGCTTAGGACGGTATATGAGCAAAATAGGAGCGATTTGGAGGTAGTAACCATAATTACCGATCGTGATACCCTTCAAGCCAATAATTTGGCCAACATATTGAATTATAAATGGAAAGTGCTAATTTCTCCACAAAATTACCAATTGCTAGATGATTATAAGGTGTACGGCTATCCGCTTGAGTTAGTTCTTGATCGCCAAGGAGCAATTTGGCAGTACCCTGCTCGTTCACTCGAAGAGCATTTAATACCCTTGCTAACCAATTTGCCTGCCAACAAGACTATTCGGCAGGGTTTTCAGCCCATCCGAAAAAAGTAAAGTTTACCTTGCCATAGTTCCGCTTGAATAAATAGCGGGGATGTGATTCAAAATGGTGGTTAGCTGAGTGTTCGATGATAAGCCAACCAATTTTGTGCAAGAGTTCGTGTTGAAAGATTTTATCAGGCAATTTTTCAACTCCTTCCAAATCATAAGGCGGATCGGCGAAAATGATATGGAACTTTTCTTTCGGTGAATTTATAAACGAAAAGGCATCGGCCCGTATGATATAAATCATGTTTAAGCCCATGTCGGCTGAGGCTTTTTTAATCCAATCGGTGCATCTTGGGTTGCTATCCACAGCCACAATTTGTTGGGCACCGCGAGAGGCAAACTCAAATGAAATGCTTCCTGTGCCCGAAAACAAATCAAGGATGCGCAAGCCGTCCATTTCCCATGAGTTTTCGATAATGTTAAAAAGCCCTTCCTTGGCAATATCCGTAGTGGGCCTAACCGGAAGGTTAACCGGTGGCGAGAGTCTTTTGCCACGTTTTGTGCCTCTTATAATGCGCAAATTCTGGAGTTTAATAAGGTGAAATAATAGTGACTGGGAATTTCATCAAACACATAGCTGTACTCAAAATCTTCGAACCTTGGCACAAACGAAACATTGCGGATGTATTTGAGTGCTATTTCATGCAAAGGCGAGTTTTTTTCAATTTCGCCCATCATTACAGCTTCTATAAGCTCTGGATTTATGCCAAGTTGTTCAAAAACAAACAGTATAAAATAAATGAAATCCTCTTTTGTTCGATATATAAACGTATTGTAAAGCTGCAAGCGGTTTTCGGTAAAATAGCCAATTTCAAGATATTGGGGCCGCACATGAATAAAGATGCGATCACGCAATTCAATATTCTTGTTCTTGGTGAGCAAACTTTCGATAAACAATGTTGATGCATGCAATACCTTGGGATTGTGAAAAACGAGTGCTGCTTTTGATTCCCAAATTTCGGGCAATGCCCAAACATTTGTGGCGGCTATCGATTGGATGTGGTCTTTCCTAAAGGAATAGCTTGCAGGAATATCATTCACAAACAACAGGTACTGCTTGAGTGCTGTTTCATCAAACACTGGATCCGGAACCAGGGTGCATTCGCGCGATTCTATGATGAAAAGTGTTTTAGCAAATGGTTTACCCAGATAGGGATGCCTAGTAGCACAAGCTGTTAAAGCATTGAATGCCAGTTGTGCCTTTTCTTCGGCGGTACCTGAAGGAATTTCAGTAAATTCATGGCTTTCAATGGCCACATATTTGTTTCTGCTTGGGTCAAACACCACAAAAGAAAATCCATCCTGCGAGAACAAGATGGATATTTCTAACGATTGTGTTTGAGTTAAATCAACGCCTTTGTCAATTAACTGATGAACGGTGTTTGTCATCATAGGTAGCACAAAGGTTTCACGATGGTGGGGCTACTCCCAGTTGCCATCAATGGATACTTCTGACATTGAACCAACTTTTAGGCCCTCAAAGCGGTTTAGGGTTTTAAGGGATGCATCAAGATTGATGACCAGTTGTTCGTCGAGACCAACTAAGATATCCTTGTTTTCGACCGAAGCCATGAAAACAGGTACTTTTACACTGCTCTTGTTAATAAAGCCTGCTTCAAGCTTAACTAATTTCCCACTTACAAAAGGATTCATTTTTAAACTGTTGATGTCAAAATTTGGACGTTTGCCAAACAGCGAATCTTTTACCAGTGTAAATCCAATAGTGTCAGAAATGGAGCGTGTAAAAGTGGTATCAGTGGGATCTGGCACCATCTTAATCATAGGAATTTTGCCAGTCTGGGCAAACTGAAATAGTGAATCATAATTGGCAGTGTACCTTTTATTGGCATTCTTAAAAAGCTTTTCAAGATCGCGAATATCTTTAAGTTGTTGTATGATAACAGCATACCTATCATCTTTTGCCTTATTGAAACGTACAGGTTCCATAATGCTTTGGTAAATGAAGTAGGCTAGTGCAATAATAACCAACGCCAGAGCGATTTTGATGATGTTTTTCATGATCATTAGGATTTATTGTGTGCAAAATTAAACTAATTCGCGTTATCTGAAACAAATTTATTGCTTTGATTGAACAATTCTGTGTTAAAAGTTATATACAGCGGCCACTTGCCACCTTAAATTGCTTACGGGCAACGACGTTTCAAATTGGTAATAAGCATCATGCTTGCCATATGCCACCGTTGTGTACTCCATTTCTGCTATAAACTGCAAGGGCTGGGCATTGTATTGCAATCTTGGCGAAATGCGATAAACATAATCAATGCCATCGCCACGTCCATAAAATCGATTACTAGCTAACCCATTAATTCCCAGGTTTTTGGTGTATCCAATAAATATGCCAGCCTGCCATATTGTACTAGTAGTCATCAAATCAGCCCAAACTGATGCAATGTTTAAATTGATGTACGAGCGTATATTGGTAGCCGTATCCTCGGTTTGTACTGCATAGCCGCCCAACAAAAGATGGTCGCTAAGGTTCTGGCCAAAAACACCTTGCACACGGATACTTAAGGGTTTGGTTTCAATCTTTAATGTGGCAATGGCCGCCAACGATGTAATAGACTCATCTGTAAACAGTAAACTATCGGTCTTAAGCCTTGGCGACAATCGCTTATAATTGATTCCCACCAATGCCATGTTCTTAGCCCATTTGTACTGAAGCTGATAATGTAAGTTGGGTATTACCCCATAACGTACATAATCGGGCAATGAGCCTTGAGGGCCAGGGCTGATGTAATCGCGTTGCGAATAAGCAACCCCAACCATAGTAAACCTGCCCATATTTTGTTCGAATCGTAGTTGCGGGGCGCGTGCAAATGAATGAAAAGGAGCTCCTGTATTCAAGGCCAAAACTCGAGGTAGGGCTTCAGGCACATCCATAGGCGTCCAGTATTGGCCGGTAAACAGCTTATTGGTTTTCCATTGGAGGCGTATATAGGCATGTCGCAACCTAAACGCATTATTCTCCGTATTTGAAGGCCCCGTAAAATCACCTTCTATCAAAGCAAAGCTTTTGGCCTTGAGTACTTCGGGTCCGTTTAGTTCGCTTCTAATGCGGGTTGTCATAGCCCATTGGTTGAAGTTGGTTCGGGCATTTACATCTTCGCCATTCTTATCTATTTGGGGAGCAAGTGGATAGAAAATAAAGAACCCTTCACGGCTCTCAAGGTTAACCCGATTATCTAAGGCCGCGTCGGCCCTAACAAAACCGTGGAATTTAATTTCGATGCTTTCTTTCATTTCTTGCGAGTAGGCTCCCATAGCCAGCAGCAATAATAAAGAGAACAGGATTTTTGGTTTAACCATATTGGGTTTTTATAGGTTGGTGATTAGTAAAAGAATAAATAAGGTTGTTAATCGCTAGGGTAGGGGGGCAGGCTGTTTTGGAATTTGCATTGGTTTTGTTCATAATCCAAATGCCCGGTAATTATGCGTTCGCCATTGGTAAGTACCAGGTAATCTGCTTTTAATTCATAGTTATAGCGGTTTACCTGATCAAAAACTTTTTGTGTAAGCTTAACCTCGGGAGCCTTGCATTCTACGAGCATCCATGGCTGCCCAGTTTTGCTGAAAACCACAATATCCGAACGCTTTAACATATGGTTCACCTTTAGCGAGGTTTCAATGGCAATACGACCGGCAGGGTAATTGTAATGATGTATTAATTGATAAACAAAATGTTGTCTTACAGATTCTTCGGGTGTAAGCGTAACATAACGGCCCCGCAAAGCATCAAATATTTCCTGCTTTTGGTTTACAAATCGGGTTTTGGGTTGGTATCCGGTTTTCATTAGGACTGCAAATTTACGAGATGCTTAGCTGTTTTCAAAAAATGGCCTACCTTTGCTCAAACAGGCTTAACTCAATAATTCAAGCTGCTTTTACTTCATACTATGAAAACTAAGCAAGAAATTGTAAACAACTGGCTCCCGCGCTACACCGGGCTTCAATTGGAAGAATTTGGCAAATACGTGCTGCTTACCAATTTCCATCAGTACCTCGATTTATTCAGCGAATGGTTTCAAGTGCCCGTTAGGGGAAAGACCAAACCAATGCCTTCGGTAACTTTTGGCGAAATTACCATTATAAACTTTGGCATGGGCAGCGCCAATGCAGCCACGGTCATGGATTTATTAAGTGCTATTTCGCCCCGGGCAGCCTTGTTTTTGGGTAAATGTGGCGGATTGAAAAAGAAGAACAACCTAGGTGATTTAATTTTGCCAATCGCGGCTATACGGGGCGAAGGAACCTCAAACGACTATTTTCCTGAGAATGTGCCTGCCCTGCCAGCCTTTAACTTACAAAAGGCTATTTCGACTACCATACGTGAATATGGCCGCGACTATTGGACTGGCACAGTTTTTACCACAAACCGCCGTGTTTGGGAATACGATGTAAACTTTAAGGAATACCTGCGCCGCACACGTAGCATGGCCATTGATATGGAAACCGCTACCTTATTTATTGTAGGCTTTGCCAACCATATACCTACAGGGGCTTTGCTGTTGGTGTCTGACCAACCCATGATACCTGATGGCGTGAAGACCGAGGAAAAAGACCAAATGGTAAGCAAGCAATTTGTGGAAGAACACCTTAAAATTGGCATCGACTCGCTCAAGCAACTGATTAACAATGGGCAGACTGTGAAGCATCTTATTTTTGATTATGAATAGCAAACCTTACTGGCTATGACTTTTGAACAGATTACCAAGGATATAAAAAATAAAATCTTTTACCCGGTATATTTCCTTCATGGCGATGAGCCATATTTTATTGATGAAATTGCCTCACTTATCGAGGGAAGCGTGCTTACGCAAGACGAACGGGAATTTAACCAACTGGTGTTGTATGGCCGCGATGTAACCTATGCCGATATAATTGATAATGCCAAACGACATACCATGTTTTCTAATTATCAGGTTGTTATAGTTAAGGAGGCTCAAGATGTAAAGAAGATAGATATGCTGGTGCCGTATTTTGAGAAGCCTGCCAAAACTACCATTTTGGTGATTTGCTATAAATATAAGAAACCAGAAGGTGGCACTAAAATACCTAAAGCACTAAAAGATACGGGTGTTCTTTTTGAAGCCAAACCTCTGTACGATAATCAGGTAGCTGAATGGATCAAGAAATTTCTTGCTACAAAATCGTATTCTATTGAGATTGAAGCTGCACAGATGCTGGCTGAAAACCTAGGCACCGAACTTGCAAAAATCGTGAATGAGCTTACCAAGCTCCTTATCACCCTTCCTGCCAAAACCGAAATTACCGTTAAACACATTGAAGACAATATTGGAATTAGCCGCGATTACAATGTTTTTGAACTTACGAAGGCCCTGGGTGCCAAAAACGTTTTTAAAGTAAACCAAATCGTTACATATTACGCAGCCAATCCAGCCGATCACCCATTGATTGTTTCTATTAGCGCCATCAATAATTATTTTACCAAAGTGTTGCTTTACCATTCCCTGGCCGACAAAAGCCGCAACAGTGCAGCCTCGGCTCTGGGTATAAACCCCTTTTTTGTGGGCGATTACGAAGCAGCTAGCCGTAAGTATCCAATGGGAAAGCTTGTGGCAATTTTTGCCGATTTGCGCAAATACGATTTGCGTTCAAAGGGCTTCGACAACAATTCGGTGGAAGGCCCAGAACTGCTGAAGGAACTTGTATTTAAAATATTGAATTAGTGGAAGTTTTTTAAGTTGGTAGCCTATCTTAGTATATGTTGCGGGGTTCTGCTCCAAAGTAGGTGAGTCCCACAATGCCTCATCTCTTGAACGCTGTGTCAAGATTTTGGCATGGGTTACAAGGTAAGCGGATTGGAAGCATTGCAAAGTCATGCTACATAGCTTATTTTTGTCTCTTTATTTAACCGTTCCGGTTATTCTTTTAGGGGCTAGATGCCAAATAACGAGGGACTTCCTACTTCATTTTTCCCATCCCTTCTCCCCTTCACTTCGTCCCCCTATCACGAAGTCTCCCCTTCACTTCGTCTCCCCTTCACTCCTGCTCACCCTTAAAGTTTAACCTCATAATCTGCCGGAGGGCTTTTCTTTTTCTTGCGGAACAAATCGCCCCAATTGTTGAATTCTTTGCGGAAAAATACCCCAACTCCTTGGGTATATGGCGCAGCAACGCGTTGCATATCAATATTATTCGATCGATTAAAGGCTTTTACCCTAAACCTGCCATCATCAGAAAGCTTTACTTCCACCAAAATATCACCCACCACATTCGATGTACGGCTATTGGCAGCATAACTGCTTACACCTAAGTTTCCATCAATGGTAACCCTATCGTCAAGTAATATCAATTTCATCATCACCTCCAATTCATCAGGTGATAAGGCATCGCCTGGGCGATAATTGATGCCGATATCAAAATCTTTACTTATCTGAGACAACAAATTGTTTATTTGGTTTGAGACCAATTGAAAAGATGATGCCCCTAAACTGCTTCCAATAGTGGTATAATTAGAGGTAAAGCTAAAACTATTCAGCACTACCAACGAAATAAATTGTTGAGTCATAATCATTTCGTTGGTTGTATCAAGTTTGGTGTAAATTACTTGTTTTATGTCTTCGCCAATTTTTGGGAAAAGAATGCTAAATTTAATCTCGGGATTTATGATTTTGTTTTTGAGCCAAAGAATGCTTTTAACGGGGATGCGTGCGTTGGCTTGTGCCGAATCAAGGTCGAGGTCGAGGCCATTGAGCGTGGTTTTGGATAAATAGTAGGCACTCATGTCTATCTCGGCATCATATGGGTCGCCATTAAAACGAATATGTGAGCCTTTTTGGATTTCGAGTACCTTGCCAAGCACGTTTTTAATCTTGAAAACAAACGTACCTGAGTTAATGGTATAGCCCCCCGTAATGCCAAAATCGCCTTTCGAGTTGATGCCAATTTTTATATTTCCTTCGCCTTTGCTCACAATTGATCCTGATTCAGAGGGTAATTCAATATTTAAACGAGCCTCGGGCCTAAATCCCAAATCAAAGTTTAAACTAAACCCGCTTATATCTAAGTTATTGATGGTTTGTCGTGTAGAAACAGAATCGTTTGCCGACTTAATAAAGGTTACATATGAATTTTCTTGTATGTCAACGGTTGAATTTAGCGGTAGGAATAAATCAGTTCCATGTGTGGCAGTAATTTGAGCGTCAAGCACAATGTTGTCAATTGGGCCATGAACCTTTACCTTGCCTTGGCCAATGGCACTGCCATAATAATAAGCGTTTTGCAAGGAGTTAGTGTTTAGTAAGCTAAAACCATCGGTAGTAAGGCTTAAATCTAAGGCAAAGTTTTTAAGATAGTTATGTGTTATTTTACCATTGCAATAAGCTTTGTTGCCAATCGAATCATTAATTTCGAGGTTTTCGATAAGGATTTGGTTTTTGCTCACAGTAATATCATCCGTAAAAGAGTATGCAGTATTCAGGTAATCAACCCTAAACTCGGTGCGTATGCATTTAAGTATACCGTTAAGATTTGGCTGGGCTTTGGTGCCACTTAGGTTAAAATCGCCACTCACAAATCCATTCAAATCAGAAATGATGCCTTCCGTAAAACTGTTGAGCATGGCTATGTTGATGTTCTGAAGGTTGGCATCTATGTTGAAAGTAGTTGTTTTGCTGGTGGGATAATAATATCCTTTGATTGTGAATGGGCTGTACTCAGCTTTTTTGCCTTTTAACTTGGCTTGGGCATCAATGTAAAGGGCTTTGTTGGCAGGGTTCCAGTCAGAATTTATAGTGATGTCGCCAAACTTTTGTTTATTAAATTCGGCATTGCGAACGCTCAAAGCTGAGTTTACAAGTGGTTGATCCAGCAAGTCAGCCAAGGTTACATCGCCATGTATGGTGCCACCAATGGTTATATTATTTCGGTTAAGGATGTAATTAAAGTTGTGGAGGTTAAAATTATCAAACGAAACCAGCAGGCTTTGGGTCGAATCGCTTGATATAACACCATTAAGCAACAATTTCTGGTTGTTGCCTGCTAAGCCCAAATTGGTGAAATGGTAGCCCATGCTGTCAATAGCTAGCATATTGTTTTCGGTAATATGCCAAAGACTATCGTTTAAGGTCAACTTGCCCGAAGTAATCTTTAGCTTGGTTTGTGCCGAATCGGAGAAGCTAATATTCCCGTTAATATCGGCCATATTGCTGACTGATGGGCCTTTTTCGTTCCAGCCGGTCTTAAAGAAAATGCTGTCGTTAAGTATGTTGCTAACAAAGTAAACGCTATCGATGGAAGTGGCTGAGGTGTCACCTGGGTATTCGGCATCAAGTATAAGTTTTTCGCTTCCCATATGCACCGAAATGAGGTTTTGCAAGGTTTGCCCATTGAGCTTCCATTTTACGAATTGGGTCCCCTCCACAAACAGGGTGTCGCATTGTCCTTCGATGCGGAATTGTCGGTTTTTAGAATCAAGGAATCCTTGAAAGCGGGTATGATGCGAAGGCCTTATCCATGGGAAAAAAAGCTTGCTGATAGGATCAATGTTTTTTAGGTAAACGTTGTAGCTAAAGTTTTGGCCTGTAATATCTTCGGTTACAAGATTGTGCCGGTTTTTAAAAGAATAAAGGTAGTTTTGGATGAACAAATTGATGGATGACGAAATTTGATCGAAATGAACCAAACCACGGATATCAACATCTAAAAAATCGGAAATTAAGTTGATTGACTTGTTTCCATTCTGCTGGGCTGTGGTTGATAGGGTGATTTTATTCGCCTTGTAATGGTGCTGATTTTCAGTATAACGCAGGTTCGTCAGGTTTATCATGCCAATCATATTATCAATGCCCGAAGCCTGGAAATTGGCGCGTATATCTACTGAAAGGCTTACCAAACTGTCGTTGCGGTCAATTAAGTTTAGCTTTTGCAAGCGCGCATTTTTTATCTCCGAAACAAAGTTAAAATCGGGTACAGTATCGGTCATGTCAATACTACCTTCAACGGCAAAATATAAATTGGGATCCTTTACTTCAAGGCTGCCGTTAAGTTGTTTTTCGGCGAGTTCAACATTTACGGTTGTGTTGGTGTACGCATAATTGTTGAGCGTAAGGCTGTTGATAGTGCCATTTACTTGGGCCACCGCTGTATTAAAGTCAAAGCCCTGTCCATTTACCCTTGCATCCACGCTTATTAAGCCAGTATTGTTGGTAAGGTCAAACAGCTTGCCAAGGTCGAAATTGGTGGTTTTAATATGGCCTGCATATGCAAAATCGCTCCCTTTTAGTTGCTTAAGCGAAAGGTCGGTCGATACGTTTCCAATGCCGGTCATAAAATCGGCGTTGGAAACAAAGTCGTTGTAAAATCCTGTAAAGTTACCTTTTACCTTAAGGTATCCAAGCTTTTTTAAGGTGCGCGGAAGCACAAAATAATTGGATACCGATTCGTTTACGCCTATCGCGATCCCTTCTACATCTTCAATGGTGGTTGTAAAGTTTTTAACACCAATGTTCATATAGGTTTCTTCAATTTCGGGTAAGCCGGTCATCCTTACATCACCTTCAAATAGCGAATTGCTGCCAAACTTGAGCATGATATTGTTACCTTTTAAGTTGCTTACGGTTCCGCTGCCGTTTCCGGTGAATTCTATCCAGTTATCAAGGCCTTTTACCGAGGTTGAGAAAGGCAGAAACTGCGTTAGGTTTAAACGAGCGTACCGCACATTTCCGGATATGTAAACGCTATCGATAAACTCGTACCAATCTTCGTATTCATCGGTCTTAAAGGTAAAATCAAGGTCAAGCTTGGCTAAGGGCGATGTGGCTTTAACTTCGGTGGCCTTTAGGTATTTGGGAGTCAATCGGAACTTGCCAGTAAACTGGTCTATTTCCATACCTCCTTTTTCGGTGGCCGAAAATTCCTTAACCTTAAAGTCGAAGGTATCGCCATCAATTTCAATGTTTTGCATAACTGAAGCAATGTTGCTGGCTTCAATAAAAAAATAGGCCATTCCCTCATCGTCGGGTGGCATGTTTTGGTCGTTAAAAACAAAATGGCCTCGTTTTAGGCTTAAGTTTGAGCAAAGGATGGTCCAAGGTTTGGCATTACTGATATCAGATGAAGAAGTTTTGCCGCTAAAATAATCCGTGAATAGGTGATAGTTAAGCAATGAATCGCCTTGGTGCTTTACGATTCGAATGTCGGCTGAATCAATCTGTAAGTTTTTTAAATACAATAATTTGGAGGCAGGTTTAAGGCCGCCGATCAAGGCTGTAAACTCTTTTACCACCACAAACGGCCCGCCTTGTTTATCATGTATCTTTAAATCTTCAATAACAATCGACAGCAAGGGGGTGATACGTAGCTTACCGATGCTTACATGGGTGTGCAACTCGCGCGATAATTTTTCGGCAAACTTTTGGGCAAGAAGGGTTTGTACCCTTTGGCTTTGCAGTATTGCAAAGCTTACCGAGAGTACTAACGCCAGCATTGTGAGCGTGTAAAAAACTATTTTGGTTATTCTGCTGATAGTTTCAAGATTTATTAATCACCAAAAAGCACTTTCCATATTTGTGGTTTATCCGTTTCGCCCAAACCAGGTTCTGGTTCAAGGCTGTAGCGGTCAGGTAGTTTTTGCGCAATAAGTAGCGCCATTGCCACAATTAGCACCTTTAGGGCTAGACTTCCTGCAAAATACCATCCATATGTAAAGTATAAAAAGCTAAAATTGGGCAAGTCTATCAAAAGGGTAAAACTGTTCAAGGCAGCCAACCAATAGTACGCAACTAGTTTGTATTGTATTGCTGGCAGTACTAGAATCAGGTTCATAATGCAGAAAATATTGCCAACCAAAAAAATGGGGATCATCATCCACGGCTCTAATTCAAAGATTCCGAAAAATGCCGCCAAATGTGATTTTAGCACTACACCCAAGCCGCAAGAGCCTAACAAAAGGAGTATCAGCGTAACTTTAAGCAGCCGAAGCTTTCGGCGGGTTTCGATACGGGGTATGTTTCGAATGGTGCGGGCTAATCGTTTTAATTGCTTGTAGTCATTTTGTATTTCAGTGCCTTGCGTTTGATGTACGTGCTCAAAAATCTCCTGCTTCGTCCAGCCATCTTTTAGCTTTTGACGCGTAAACTTTTTTATATGCGATTTCTTTTTGAACAAGGCGATAAGGTTTAAGCAGGTTTACGAAAATAAGTGAAAAATGTTTTGGAATATCAAAAAAAAACTGGCTGCCATACAATGCCACCGACACGGGGTTAAGAAAGTGGTTTCCTAACAATTTCCGTGCAAAATTCGGTAAAATGTGGTGTTGTTCAAAATTCAGGAGTAAATTTGTCGCCCTAATAATTTCTATGAATAACTATATACTTGGTATAGAATCCAGTTGCGACGATACTTCTGCGGCCGTGCTTGACGGAGATGTGTTATTATCAAACGTTATTGCCGGTCAAGAGGTGCATTTTAAATTTGGCGGTGTTGTGCCTGAATTGGCGTCAAGAGCACACCAACAGAATATCATCCCGGTTGTACAAGAAGCGTTAAGTAGGGCAGGGGTGCAGAAAGAGCAATTAAAAACCATCGCTTTTACACGCGGCCCTGGCTTGCTTGGGTCGTTATTGGTGGGTATTTCGTTTTCAAAAGCGTTTGCCTTGGCCTTGGGGATACCCATGGTAGAGGTTGATCATCTAAAAGCACATATACTGGCTCATTTTATCCGTAAACCCAACGTTGTGTCGGATATACCTGAGTTTCCATTTCTTTGCTTGACGGTCTCAGGTGGACATACCCAAATTGTGTTGGTAAAAGATGTGGATAACATGGAAATAATTGGCCAAACCATTGACGATGCTGCTGGCGAAGCCTTTGATAAAGCTGCAAAAATTATGGGATTACCCTATCCGGGCGGTCCACTCATCGATAAATATGGCAAAGAAGGCAACCCCAAAGCATTTGTTTTTGCCAAACCCAAAATCCCTGGCCTCGATTACAGCTTTAGCGGCCTTAAAACTTCTTTCCTGTATTTCTTGCGCGATAATCTCAAACAAAACCCAGCCTTTATCGAACAAAACCGCAACGACCTCTGCGCCTCGATGCAATATGCAATTGTAAACACCTTGATGGATAAGCTTGTAAAAGCGTCAAAACAAACAGGCATACGGCAAATTGCCATAGCTGGTGGTGTATCGGCCAACTCAGCCTTGCGGCAGGCTGTTACGGCTGGGGTTCAAAAATACAAATGGAAGGTATTTATCCCCGATTTTAGTTTTACCACCGATAATGCAGCCATGATTGCCATGGCAGGTTATTTTAAATTCGTAAAAGGCGAATTCGCGCCCCAAGATGTCACGCCCTATGCCCGAAGCAGTATGTGATGGAACTTGGGTAAAAGGTATAGGGTGAAGGGTAAATGGTTCATGGTGAATGG
>CAZKHA010000004.1:10358-68431 GCA_964552325.1 uncultured Bacteroidales bacterium | reverse complement strand
AGGGGAACGACCCAATATTCGAAACGCTTAAGACCGTTTTCGGCTTTGAGAATTTCAAGGGCAATCAGGAGGCTATCATACGCAATTTAATTGCGGGAAAAGACACTTTTGTTATAATGCCAACAGGCGGCGGGAAGTCGCTTTGTTATCAGTTGCCAGCCATTTTGAGCAAAGGCACTGCCATCATCATATCTCCACTTATAGCTTTAATGAAGAACCAGGTTGATGCTATCCGAAACTTTGGGATGGAAATAGGCTTGGCACACTTTTTAAATTCTTCGCTATCAAAGCCTGAAATTCTGCAGGTTAAGAGTGATTTGCAATCAGGGAAAACTAAATTGCTTTATGTTGCGCCCGAATCATTAACCAAGGAAGAAAACATTGAATTCCTAAAAGGAATCGAAATTTCGTTCTATGCTATTGATGAGGCTCATTGCATAAGTGAATGGGGGCACGATTTTAGGCCAGAGTACCGTAGGTTGAGGCCAATTATTGAAGCAATTGAGCAAAAGGTACCTGTAATGGCACTCACAGCCACAGCTACACCAAAAGTACAGCAAGATATACAGAAGAACCTAGGCATGATGGATGCCACTTTGTTCAAGTCTTCGTTTAACCGTGCTAACCTTTATTACGAGGTACGGTCAAAGAATGACGAGGTTGCAAAGGAAATCATCAAATATATCAAGCAAAATTCGGGAAAATCAGGCATTATTTATTGCCTTAGCCGTAAGAAGGTTGAAGAATTAGCTGAAACACTGGTAGTTAATGGCATTAAAGCCTTACCTTACCATGCAGGCCTCGATCCTCAAACACGGCGCGATAACCAAGACAAGTTCTTGATGGAAGAAGTGGATGTGATAGTGGCAACCATTGCCTTTGGTATGGGCATTGATAAACCCGACGTACGCTATGTTATCCATCATGATATTCCGAAGAGCCTCGAAGGCTATTACCAAGAAACCGGCCGCTCAGGCCGCGATGATGGCGAAGGCAATTGCATTGTCTTTTACAGTTACGAAGATATTCAGAAGCTTGAAAAGTTTATGAAAGGAAAGCCCGTAGCCGAACAAGAAATTGCCAAACAATTGCTGAACGAAACAGTGGCTTATGCCGAATCTTCGGTTTGCCGGCGGCGTATGTTGTTGCACTATTTTGGTGAAAACTATAGCGAAGACAACTGCGGTTCGTGCGATAACTGTTTGCACCCAAAATCGAAGTTTGAAGGCAAAGAATTTGTACAGACTGTTCTTGAAGCTGTTGTGGAAACAAAACAGCAGTTTAAAGCCAAGCATATAATTAATGTAATAATGGGTAAGATTTCAACACCCATTAAAAGTGCAAAGCATCATAAGTTAGAAGTGTTTGGCAAGGGCGAGGAACAAGATGAAAAGTTTTGGAATGCAGTGGTTAGGCAAATGCTTATAACCAACCTGCTTGATAAGGAAATTGAAAACTATGGGATTTTAAAGATTAATGCAGAAGGGAAGAAATTCCTGAAGAAACCCTATTCCATTATGCTTACCAAAGATCATGATTTTGAAAGCAATGATGATGAGGAGTTTATTGAACAAGGTGGCGAACTCAAATCGAGCACAGCCGATAGTGCGCTCTTTGCCATGCTCAAAGACCTCCGGAAAGAAATAAGCCGCAAAGAAAACCTGCCGCCTTTTGTAATCTTCCAAGATCCATCATTGGTTGAAATGGCTATCCAATACCCCATTAACTATGAAGAACTTAAACAGATAACGGGTGTTGGGGCAGGCAAAGCTACCAAATTTGGAAAGCCATTCCTCGAGTTGATTAAAAACTATGTTGAAGAGAATGAGATCATCAGACCTAACGACATGGTTGTTAAATCAGTTATAAACAAATCAGGATTAAAGGTTTACATCATCCAGAGCATCGACCGTAAAGTTCCGCTCGAAGATATTGCCTTGGCCAAAAATATTACCATCGACGAATTACTTACTGAAATAGAGCGTATTGTAGCCTCAGGTACCAAAATAGATATCAATTATTACATTGATGAATACATTGACGAATACCATCAAGAGGAAATATTTGACTATTTCAGGAATGCCGAAACCGACTCAGTAGAGGATGCTTTGAAAGAACTTGGCGAAGAGGAGTTTAACGAGGAAGAAATTCGTTTGCTCCGAATTAAGTTTATGTCAGAAATGGGAAACTAAGCCATATAGGCTTCATAATAGACTTGCTTGTAATAACCGGATAGCACAGTGCTTCCGGTTTTTTTATCGCCACAAAATCAAGACTTTACATCAATATGGGTGTAGCTATACTGTATTATGCCTGCGTACATACAGGGCAAAGCCATTAAAATTCAATAGCTTATCGTTGCTTACAAAAGTTCTATCACACAATGGTGTTTCGGATTTTATGCGTGTAAATATTTGATATATTGTGTGTTGAGTAAATTTGGCAGTTGTTCGTCAAATTTGTATATTTTTGCCGTTTCGTAAAACAAATCCTCAATAATTGTTAAAATGGATCAAGAAACATCTAAAAACCAACGTTTAAGCCTTATTCTTAGTGCCTTATCACTTATTGGTGTAGTGGTACTTTTTGTCTTGTATTTTACAGGTGCAGGCTCAAATTCCAGTGCTAAGCTTGATAATAAAGCTATTAAAGCGCCAAATTCTGGAAACACCGTAGCCTTTATTCATACCGATTCAATTTTAAAAAACTATGAGTTAGTTAAAGATTATGCGTCCAAGCTAGAACTGAAAACCAAAAAGTTTGCCGAAACAATCGAAAGCAAGCAAAGCGAGTTTGAAAAGGAAGCTGCGTATTTTGAAGAAAGCGTTAAAAGGAACCAATTATCAGAAAAAAGCGCCAAAGAGATTTACCAACAACTTTCGCAAAAGCAACAGTCTATCATGGAGATGAAAGATGAATATCAGCGTGAGCTTGCCAACGACGAATACATGATTAACAGTTTGTTGGTTGATACTGTAACAAATTTTTTAAAAAGGTATAACAAGGATCTTAGCTTTGATTATATACTGGGTTACAATAAAAATGGCAATATTTTCCTTACCAACGACACCTTCAACATCACCAATCAAGTTTTGCTTGAGTTGAATAAAGAGTATAAATCAAAGAACCCTGTTCCTAAAAAGTAAATGCCATGGCTCAGTTTCAAGGGTCAATAGCTCGCAAGCTGCTGTTGATAGTTATTGTTTTTTTGGTAGCATGCCAGCAGGATGCCGTTAAAAGACCAACACCATTTTTAGAACATAACGAAATGGTGGCTTTAATGACTGATTTACAGCTTGCCGATGCCTATATATCTGATCTTAAGGCTAATGGAACTGATGTGAAAGAGCTTACAACCAAGGTTCATGATTCTGTTTTTAGAATTCATAAGCTTCCTAGACTGGCGTTTGAAGAAAATTTGGCATGGTATAGTGCTAATATTAAAGATCTTAACAAGGTTTACGAAGATGTTTTAATTAACCTTGAGCAACTAAAGTCTCCTGACCTTAAAGATTCAACCGCAAAAGCCCGCAAATAGTTGTTAATTCAATAAAAAAGCCTGTAACATTCAATTTGTTACAGGCTTTTCTAATTTGTGAGATAGCTTATTGCTTTGTAAACGTTGCCGTATAGCTAAGGTCGTTTCCATCGTAAACATCCCATTGAATTTCGGTATCTTTCGTAAGGCTGCCATGAGCCGTCACCGTCCATGAATTATCATCGCAAGTTACCTGGGTTGGGATATTTATACTTGAGCCACTTACAACAGCATAGGGATTGGCATCGCTGCCCAACTGAAAGTAATTTGTAACAATTACCTGGTCTTCATTGCTTGGGTCAGCAGTTATGGTAACTGTATAGGTGGCCAAACCATTTTTGGTAGGTTGATCTTTGCAAATCCAAGATCCTATAAATGCGTCGCGGTCATTTGCAGTAGGGTCGGTAATGTCTTCTTCACAGCCCCATAAGGTAACCAAAGACAGCAAGCCAATTACGAGAAAGATTTTAATGTTCTTCATAACCAATGTATTAAATGTTTAATTAGGAAGTGATTCTGTTTTTTTTGGCCAAAGAAGCCAAGCATAAAATGCAAAAACCAGTGCCATTACCAGTTGGATCCAAATCGGCGTTGAAATTATTTCCATTTGAAGCCAATCGAGTTTCACCACTACAATTTTAAGGCCATAATACACCATTTTGCTTACAACAATTGCCAAAAGCATAGCGCCAAAAATTGGCAGCTTCTTGGTAAGTGCTAGAAACAAGAAGATATTGATTAGCAACTCAATACTGATTAGCGAGGTTTTTATAAGGTATGGGTGTGATGAAATAATGTACGAGAAAAGAGGTAAAAGAATGGCCAAAACAATTGCGTTGTTTCGATGAGAGTGCATTAAGCCAATTATGACCATAATGCGCATCGGATCAAGTAGATAGATAGGAAAGTGTAATAATTGGCTGATGTTTGGCGTAAAATAAACGAATAGGATGGCAATGACGTCCACCAGCACACTTTGGGCAATTTTTCGTAGAAGTACTTGATTTGCCATGTAAAAGATCTCGATTTGGTTATAAAGATTCAATGTGAGTGAGCAAATCATCGGCCAAACGGCTGGCGCCAATCCTAAAAAGACCTGGAGTCAACCAATCCTTGCCAAGAATGGCTTGTACAATGGCATAATATAAAAGTGCTGTCTTGGTATCTGCAATTCCACCAGCAGGTTTGATGCCGATTTTTTTACCGGTGGCTTCGAAGTATTCTTTTATGGTATCGCACATCACCAGCATGGCCTCAGGTGTGGCCGATGGGTTTATTTTGCCGGTACTGGTTTTAATAAAGTCGCCCCCGGCCAAAATTGACAGTTCGCTGGCTTTACGGATATTGTCAACCGATTGTAATTCACCTGTTTCTAGAATTACTTTAAGATGTGCTTGCTTGCAGGCGGTTTTTATGGCTGTAATCTCGCTGCTAACTTCTTCAAAATTTCCTTCTAAAAAAGTGCCCCTGGAGATAACCATGTCAATTTCATCGGCACCCTGTTCAACACAATAGGCTACTTCGGCCACTTTAACCGCAATAGGCGATTGGCCCGAAGGGAATGCGCCGGCTACCGAAGCAACAGCCACACCAGAATGAGCCAAAAGCTTTTTAGCCTGATTTACAAATGGGGGATAAACACAAACCGCCGCAACATTTGGACAATCGTGATGAGATTTGGCAAATGAAGTGGCTTTTGTACAAAGCTTGCTAACTACTTCTGCGTTATCGGTGCCGTTTAGGGTGGTTAGGTCAAGCAACGAAAGTACATTACAAAGCAAGGAGCGATCTATTTTTTGAGTGTTAAAGGCTTGCTCAATTTGGCTAATGCGTTCGTTAAGTTGCTGACTGGTATAGGTATATTCGTTAAATTTCATGAGGCTTTATTTGAATATTTTAAACAGATCGTTGCCAACAGCAAAGGCCATTATTGCTATAAGAATCACCATGCCTGCAATTTGTGCGTATTCCAGAAATTTATCGCTGGGTTTGCGACGGCTAATGATTTCCCAAGTTAAGAAAACCACATGCCCACCGTCGAGCGCTGGTATGGGCAAAATATTCATAAATGCCAAAACCAAAGATAACAAACCAGTTATAAACCAAAATTTTGACCATATCCATTCTGCGCCGTAAATTTTTGCAATTCCAATGGGCCCTTGAATGCTATCCGTTGCTTTTTCTTCGCCTTTAAATACCTTTCCGAGGCCTTTAATGTTCACAACCAGCATGTCAATAGCATCGCGATACCCAAATACTAGAGCCGAACCGAAGCCATAATCCTTTGGCTGGTAGGGGATTTTGGCCAATATGCCAACTATTCCCAACGAATCGATGGTGATTTGTGTATTAACTGTATCAGTTCCCCTTAACATAACCATGGCAACTTGCTTGCCACGGCAATCGAACAATACATCGCGGAATTGTCCATACGAAGGATCCACTATCGTATCAATTCCAATAATTTTATCGCCTTTTGCTACGCCTGCTTTGGAAGCCGGTAAATCGGCCAAAACACTGTCAATTACTAAAGCAAAATTGTAGGGTTCAACAAATCGAGAGCGCTGGGCCTTTGTTTCGGTTTTGTAGAAATTGTCAGGAATTACGATTTCCACTTTTGTACCATTGCGTTCAACCTGAACTGTAGAGCCAAACATCAAGCGGATAGATTGTGCATCTTTAAAACGGTCGATGTTTTTGCCATTAACAGTTAGGATTTTATCGCCTGTTAAAAAACCTGCATCACGTCCAGCCTTTGCGGCATATATACCATCTTGGTTAACCGAATCGACTGATAAATAGCTTTTTTCGTAGTTAAGCAGTATAAAAGCAAATATTAGAATCCCCAAAATTAAGTTAACGGTAACGCCACCTATCATAACAATCAGGCGTTGCCAAGCTGGTTTTGAACGGAACTCCCAGGGTTGAGGTGGTTGTTTTAGTTGTTCTTTATCCATCGACTCGTCAATCATTCCTGATATTTTTACATACCCGCCCAAAGGAAGCCAACCTATACCATATTCGGTATCACCTTTTTTAAACTTTAATAATTTGAAGCCCCAAGCATCAAAAAAAAGGTAAAATTTTTCAACGCGGATGCCGAAGGCTCTTGCCGCCAAAAAATGCCCTAATTCGTGCAGAACTACTAAGATACTCAGTCCTAGAATTAATTGGGCAATCATTATAACTGTACTCATATACTATAATTTGTATTAATTTCTTTACGATTGTATAACAAAAAACAGGCCTGTCATGTTTAAATGGCTGAGGATGCCAATTGTCTGGCAAGTTTGTCAGTCGCAAGCAAGTCATCAAGGCTTGGGTGTGCAATTTTTTGAACCTTTGCAAGGCAAAACTCTATAATGTCAGGAATTTGAAGGAACTTGATTTTTCGGTGAAGGAATAATTCAACAACTACTTCGTTTGCCGCGTTAAGAGCACAAGGCATATTCCCTCCCAGTTTTAAGGCTTCAAAAGCAAGCGAAAGGCTTTTAAATATGTTTAGCTCGGGCTGAATAAAGGTCAGTTGAGGATAGTTTATAAAGCTAAATCGCTCAAAAGTTGCGGGCAATCTATACGGATAAGCAAGGGCATATTGTATTGGAACACGCATATCGGGCAGGCCAAGCTGGGCTTTTAGGGAACTATCTTCAAATTGCACCAGCGAATGGATTATGGATTGAGGATGGATGATAACTTCAATTTGATCTGGATTTAAGGAGAATAACCATTTAGCTTCTATTACTTCCAGCCCTTTGTTCATTAAGGTTGCCGAATCAATCGAAATCTTGGGTCCCATGTTCCAAATTGGGTGCTTTAGGGCTTCTTCTGGCGTAACATTGGCCAGAAAATCAAGCGATTTTCCCAAAAAGGGCCCCCCAGAACCTGTCAAGAAGATTTTTTCGACCTTGTTGAGGCGTTCCCCCGCTAGGCATTGGAAAATAGCTGAATGTTCTGAGTCAACAGGCAAAATGTTGACTTTGTGTTTAACAGCCAAATCGGTCACCATCTCACCGGCCACAACCAGTGTTTCTTTGTTGGCAATAGCTATATGTTTGCCGGCTTTTATTGCATTTAGTGTAGGCCTTAAGCCAGCAAATCCCACCAGTGCGTTTAGAACCATGTCAATGTCGTCGAATTCAACTATTTGTGCCAGAGATTCTTGTCCGGCAAAAACCTTGATATCAAACTTATCTAAAGCCTCCATAACTGTGCTGTAAAGATCTGGGTTGGCTATAACCACCGCATTGGGCTTAAACTCAATGGCTTGTTGAATCAAGGTTTGTGCATCGTTGCGGGCTGTAAGCACTTCTATGCTAAACAAATCAGGATGCGAACGTACTACATCAAGACTTTGTTTGCCAATAGAACCGGTTGAACCTAATATGGCTAGATGTTTTGGCATGGTTAAAATCTGATATATTTTTGAGGATCAACGGCTACACCGTTGTACCATAGTTCAAAGTGAAGATGCGGACCTGTTGAAAGTTCGCCCGAAGAACCAACAATGGCAACAGGATCGCCGGCCTTAACATAATCGCCTTGCTTTTTAAGCAACACTGCATTGTGTTTATATACGGTAATAATGTTTGAAGTGTGTTGTATGGATAGTACATTGCCTGATTCAACACTCCAACCCGAAAATACAACAGTTCCATCAAGTGCCGATTTTACAGCTTCATTTTCCTTGGTGGCAATATCAATTCCAAAGTGCTTATCTGGCGAACTAAACTTTGAGGTAATATAGCCTTTAACAGGTGTAAAAAAATTAAAGCCTTTGATGGACATGGTCCCCGATTGTGAAGTTTGTTCAGGAAGATATAGGCTGTATTTATCCCTATTTTCAATTTCCAATCTTAAGAGGGAATCGTCAGCCGAACGCCGATTGGCAATGTTTGAGTAATTCTTTTTGCTAGCACCTGTGTCGTTGGTAATGGGCAATTCAATAGAACCTGTAAGCACCTCTTTGATATTATTAATGTATTCATCTTTTTGGATCATCGCTTCCTCAAGTGAATCCGATTTAAGGGTAAGTTCATAAATGGTTCTTGAATCGGTGGTATTGGCATATCCCGGGATAAATTCGCGAAGCTGCGTAAAGGCTATTAAATAAGTGGTGAAAAATATTAACAGGATAGCTATAGTGCCCAATACCACAAATACATTCAGCCTCGACAACCTAAAAGAAAGTTTTTCTTCGAAGGTTTCGGAATCCATGATTACCAGCTTGTACTTAATCTTGAGCTTCTGGATAAGCTTTTTCTTTTCTTTTTCGAGAACTGCCACTGTGTGTTATGGTGAATCAGGTTAAGAAAACGTAGTAAATGGGCTACAGATTGTGCAAAAATACAATTGTTGGCCATAGTATCCAATTTTATCTCAATACCTTTAACACTATTTAAGGGTAGCAAGTTATGTTAAGGTCTTAGTAGTTATGGTGTTCCGCGAATAGTACAAAGTTTGGCCTTGTTCAGTTACGTTAATGAAATGTTAAAGATGTATTGGAATAGGCCAGTATAATTAACAAGGTTGTAATTTTGCCCGTATGAAGTTAATTCGGCAAGTATTCGTTTTGTTTATAGCATTGCTCTTCCTTGTTTCTACAGGAGGAGTTAGCTATTTGCATCATATTTGCTGGAACCATAAAGCTGAACATATCTATTTTGTTGAGAAACATGCCTGTTGTTCATCAAGCTCTTCGTGTTGCCAAACAGATGTTTCATGTTGCTCCGGTGAACACTCCTGTTCACATTCAACTAAAGATGGGGGGCTGCAAACCCTAAGTCAAAAAGAGTGTTGTACTGATACGCATCATTTTATTAAGAATGCGCATCCTTTTCGCATATATGATAACAAAACGAACCAATTACTTGTATGTTTGGCAGTTGATTATGCACCATTACAAGTAATTGTTCCGTCAAGGAATGATAGCAATCCTGTTGGTTACCTGTTTCATGGTAGATACGGGCCTGATTTGTTGCTGCATATCTGTGTTTTACGTACCTGATTTCCTTGCTTTGATACCATGCTGCCTGCTTGCGGCATAAACTTCTAGTGCTACTGCGCTGGAAGAAAATCTGTATCAATACTTATTGTATTGAAATACAATAATTTATATTAAGGAATCATGAAAAATAGTATATTTATAGCGCTCTTGTTGTTTTCGATGCTAACAAGTGCGCAAAAAATTCAAATAAACGGCAAAATATTGGGATTAAGCGAGAATGGGGAATCGAAGCCTTTGCCATTTGCCAATGTGTTTTGGTTAGGGACCACTCAGGGAACTACAACCGATAGCGAAGGTGTGTTTGAGTTTTCCGTTGTAAAGCCCCCATCCAATCGTTTAGTTATTAATTTTGTTGGTTTTCAGAACGATACCATCAAAATTGATAAGCGGAAGACGCAAAAGTATGAAGTTACCCTAAAGTCAGTAGATGTAAAACTTGAAACGGTTGAAGTGAAAGCTCGCCAAAGTGGAAGTTATATATCACAGCTTAAACCTCTCAAAACTGAAGTAATAACAACAGCGGGTTTGCAAAAGCTAGCTTGCTGCAATCTGTCAGAGAGTTTTGAAAACAGCGCCACTGTTGATGTAGGTTATACAGATGCAGTTTCGGGCGCCAAGCAAATACAAATGCTTGGTTTGGCTGGTATTTATAGCCAGATGATGTATGAAAACATGCCTTTTCTGAGGGGTCTTTCCTCCCCGTTTGGTCTTTCATGGGTCCCGGGCTCATGGATGCAATCAATTCAGATAAGTAAAGGTTCAGCCTCAGTGGTTAATGGTTATGAGTCAATTACAGGCCAAATTAATATTGAGTACAAAAAGCCTGAGCATGCCGATGAACGTTTCTTCTTAAACCTGTATGGCAGCAACGAAGAACGGGCTGAAATAAATGTGGTCGCCAGTCACAAATTATCGGAAAGCGTAAGCACCAACCTTCTGGCTCATGGTTCGAGCCAGCAAAAGCTTATGGATCATAATAATGACGGTTTTTTAGATGCCCCAAAAAGTTCGCAAATAAATATCTTTAACCGTTGGAGTATCGAAAATGGTGACAGAGGGCATACCCAAATAGGAATTGGTGTTTTAAAAGAGGATAGGGTAGGAGGCCAAGTTTTAGCCCAAAACAACCAATTCTGGTTAGACAGTAATCAATATAAATTTGAGGCAAAAACGGAACGTTATCAGGCTTTTGCCAAATCTGGTCTTCGATTGGATGAGGATGGTTGTACAAGCATTGGGTTGCAGCTTTCAGGAACTTACCATAAGGTTGAATCGTATTTTGGGAGAAAAGCCTATGATGCAAGCCAGAAAAGTTTCTATTCTAACCTAATTTTTCAATCGGAGCTGGGCCACAACAAGATGCATAAATATAATTTAGGCCTTAGTTATCAGTATGATAATTATAATGAGGAGCTCTTAGCTGATACTATGTTACGAAAAGAATCGGTACCAGGGGCCTTTGCGCAATATACGTTTGATACGGAAAAATTTACGGCTATCGCAGGGATACGGTCCGATTTCCATAACCTACACGGCACCTTGTTAACCCCACGGCTTCATTTGCGCTATACACCTATAGCGCACTTGGTGTTTAGGGCTTCGGTGGGTAAAGGCTATCGCACACCTTCCTTGGTAGCCGAAAACCTCGGGTATTTGGCAAGTTCACGTACCTGGGTTATCAACAACCCGTTGGGACTTGAAGAAGCCTGGAATTATGGCTTGAATGTTACTAAAACGTTCAAAATTAATGAGAAACGAGAAGCAGTCCTAACTGTTGACTTTTACCGTACCTCGTTTGTAAATCAAGTAGTGGTTGATTTGAATCAAGATGTGCATAAGGTGTTGTTTTACAATCTTGATGGAACCTCTTATGCTAACAGTGGGCAAATTGACTTTACAGTAGAACTAATCGATCGCTTGGATGTTACCTTAGCAGCTCGTTACAACGATGTGAAGGTTACGATGAATAATGTACTTGCCCAAAAGCCTTTTGTAAGCAAGTTTAAGGGTTTGTTTACGATATCGTATGCAACCAAGTTTAATAAATGGCAATTCGATTTAACAAATCAGTACAATGGCATCATGCAATTGCCAGATACACAGCAAAACCCTGAGAAATATCGCCGGGCTGATAAGTCGGAAGCGTATTTTTTGGTACATAGCCAGATTACGCGAAGATTTAAGCATTTAGATGTATATGTAGGTGCCGAAAACCTTGGTAATTACACCCAACATCACCCAATTATTGGAGCCGATGATCCGTATGGGTATTATTTTGACTCTTCGATGATTTGGGGGCCACTTACCGGAAGGATGTTCTATGCTGGGTTGCGCTATACCTTGAAATAAAGCAAGTAATAATCCATTTAAACCATATAGTATGATAAAAAAAACCATTTTTTCGAGTATTCTCGCAATTCTTTTGGTAAGCTCTGCAATGCTTTTTGCCCAAAAAGCCCCCAAAGGTACACCGCTAACCATGAAAACCTCTGGTCAATGTGAGATGTGTAAAGACCGGCTCGAAACCGCCTTTGCCTATGAAAAAGGCGTTTATAGTTCTTCGTTCGATCTTGAAACCAAAGAGTTTACAGTTTATTACAACCCCAAAAAAACAGATCCTGATAAGATTAGGAAAGCTGTGAACGCAGTAGGTTATGATGCTGACGATACAAAGGCCGACCCAAAAGCCTATAGCAAATTGCCGGGTTGTTGTAAGAATCATGATGAACCTTGCAATCACGACCATTAAAAAGATGACCGCCGCTATTCAGTGGCGGTTTTTTTTGTATCGGATTTGGCTTGCCGGTGTACCAACATAAAGAAATCATTTTCGAGCGGCAAATAACCATATTCGTAACAAAAGTAGTAATCCTGCCCTTTTTTGTTGGTGTAAATACTCGTAAAATAGTTAAAATTAAAGCCATTGTCCATAAGTTTCGCTTTATGCACGGTGGCCTTGTCTTCGGGTGTTAAACCCATGATGATTTTTCGGTTTTTGGCAAGGATAGCATTGGTTTTGCGTACAATCGTATTGCTATCTATCTTCATGCGGTTGTTGTAATTGTTGCGGCATTGGTCGCTGCAGAATTTTTTATCCACCCTGCCTCTTAGGGTGTCTCCACAATCTAAGCATACTTTTTCCATGGTGTTTAAAATTTTAGTGTAAAGATAATGAATATTATATCCGTTTTTAAACGTTTATAAACGTTTTTACCCGATTACAAATGTTTAGTAACCGAATCGGCCAGTAGATGCGTTTTACCTTTGCTTCATCAAATTCATTCACAAATCTTTAAAACTAAAACGTCATGAACTCTTTAAGAAACCGCGTACAACTGATTGGCCGTTTAGGCAACGATCCCGAAATCCGTAACCTTGAAAAAGGAAGCAAGATGGCAAAATTCTCTTTGGCCACTAGCGAAACCTATGTTGCTAAAGATGGCAAGAAAACAGAAGAAACCCAATGGCACAACCTGGTAGTGTGGGGCAAACTGAGCGAAGTTTGCGAAAAGTACCTGAAGAAAGGCAACGAGGTGGCCGTTGAGGGAAAGCTTACCTATAATACTTGGCAGGATAAGGAAGGCAGGACACGCACTAATCCTGAAATTCGCGTAACATCACTAAATTTGATGGGAGGGGAAAAAAATTGATAGCCTTCAGTAAGCTGTTTTGTTGCGATGAAAACATTGGCTTAGGTCGTGTTTTATTGCCACTTGTAACCCAAATGTTGACCTAAAAAAGCAAAGGCCAGCTTCTAAAAAGGCTGGCCTTAACTTGCTTATTGATTACCACTTAGCCAATTTCGATTTGTTTCGGTGGCTTTGGCTTGGCATCTTCTTTTTTTGGTATCCTGACTTTTAAGATGCCATTTTCGTACTTTGCTGAAATATCATCCTGTTGAACCACTTCGGGTAAGGTGAATGACCGGCTAAACGATTGATAGCTGAATTCGCGTCTTGTAAACCTTTGTCCTTCATGGGTTTCGTTTTCAACCTTGCGCTCCGATGATAGGGTTAAGAGGTTCTTGTTAAGCGACACCCTGAAGTCGGTTTTCTCGAACCCAGGAGCAGCCATTTCCACTTCAAATCCATTGGGGTCTTCTTTAACATTAACCGATGGTAAGGTGGTGTTTGTACTCGAATAATTTCTGTTCGACCAATCAAATAAATCATTATCAAAAAAGCGGTCAAACAAATCAGGAAATTGGTTAGAAAATTTAATCAACGACATAGTTGTGTCCTCCTTGCTTTTAAGTTAAACATTTATTTGCGGCTCTACGCTCAAGCAAAATGCCAAATTTGTGGCCAATTCTCGAGACATTTTATAAGTGGTTGATTTATGATAAATTACTAAAGCTCTGCCTCTGCCCATTTGCAAGTTGTTTTTTAAATTTTGCGCCAAATTGACATATTGACAATCTACTCTGTGTGCCATATTGACAGATTGGTTTGAAGCATTATCTGCTACCTTATCATAACTAATGAGTTATGGATAATTTTTGGTTTATCTAAACCTAATTGCATTGGTGGTAAGCTATTCCTATGAAGTATATCCATAAGTTGCCCATTTCTTTAATTTAGTTGTAAACAAGCATGTTGGGTTATTCAATATGCAATTATTCAGCAACATTATCTACCTTTGTAGCAGAATAAATAAGTTCGATTGTGTTGTAAAATATTGATAATTAAGTGAATAATATATTTGATTTTGATTCTGCGCCTGCTTTTAAGTTAACCCCCGAAATTCGGGTAGGCATTACGCACGGCGATATTAATGGCATAGGATATGAAGTGATCTTAAAGGCATTGCAAGACCCCGAGATCTTGGATGTGTTTATACCCGTGCTGTATGGTTCTTCCAAGATTGCCTCCTATCACCGTAAGAGTATCAATACACCCGATTTGCCATTTAACCACATTCGTAAAGGAAATCAAGCACTTGCAAACAAGGTAAACATTGTAAATGTAATTGATAAGGAAGTTCGGGTAGAAATTGGTAAATCCACTCAGATAGGTGGTGAGTTGGCGGCTTTAGCCCTTGAGATGGCTGTAGCCGATTTAGAGGCAGGCAATATTGATGTATTGGTTACAGCACCTATTAACAAGAAAAATATCCAATCAGATACTTTTTCATTCCCAGGCCACACCGAATACCTTGCTGATAAATTTGGTGCCAAGGAATCGTTGATGTTGATGGTTGCTGGTAAGTTAAGGATAGGCACTGTTACAGGCCATCTTCCTCTAAAAGATGTTTCCAAAAGCATCACAACCGAAAAATTGGTCAGCAAATTGAATATCTTGTATGATTCGCTTCGGATGGATTTTGGGATACGCAAGCCCAAGATTGCTGTTCTGAGCCTTAATCCCCATTCCGGTGATGAAGGCTTGCTAGGAAACGAAGAAATTCAGATTATTAATCCTGTAATTGAACGACTTAACCGACAAGGCATGATGATTTATGGCCCATTTTCATCGGATGGTTTTTTTGGTTCAGGCAACTATGTACATTTTGATGCTATACTTGCTATGTATCATGACCAAGGCCTGACCACCTTCAAGATTTTATCGCAGGGAGAAGGGGTAAATTTTACGGCAGGTTTACCCATTGTTCGTACCTCGCCCGCACATGGCACTGCTTACGAAATTGCTGGTCAGGATAAAGCTTCTGCAACCAGTATGATAAGTGCTTTGTTTATGTCATTACAGATCTATCGCAATCGTTTAGAGTATAAGCAGCTGACCGATAATACGTTGAAGCGCTCAGAGCCTTTGCCGGGCGATGGCGAATAAATACTTTATCATGGGCTTTTTAGTTGAACAATTAGCCGAGGCAATGCTTGGGGATTTAGTTTGTAATAACCATCCTCAAGGGGAGATCAGCAGTTTGTTGATAGATAGTCGTAAACTTACCCATCCGCAATCGAGCATTTTTTTCGCATTGGTTACGCATCGCAACGATGGCCATCTATTTATTCGGCAATTGTTTGCGAAGGGCCTCCGGAATTTTGTTGTTTCAAAACCCATCGTGGATAATGAAATCCTTGCGAAATCAAACATAATACAGGTTCCGGATACACTTGTTGCACTACAAAACTTAGGCGCCTGGCATCGCGCAAAATTTACCTATCCCGTAATTGGAATAACGGGAAGCAATGGTAAAACAATTGTTAAAGAATGGCTTAGGCAATTAATTGGCCAAACAAAAACCGTAGTCGCAAGCCCGCGAAGCTTCAATTCGCAAATCGGGGTACCTTTGTCGGTATGGCAAATGGGCGACGAACACAGCCTTGGTATTTTTGAAGCAGGAATTTCGTTGCCGCACGAAATGAGGAAGTTAGAAGCCATTCTTAAACCTGATATTGGCATCTTCACCAATATCGGGCAAGCCCATGCCGAGAACTTTAAGGATCAAAATCACAAAATAGCTGATAAGTTGCAGCTCTTCGAACATTGCAAGTTCCTAATTTACTGCAGCGACCAAGTAGAAGTGGATACGGCAATAACCAAGACGACACAATTAGCCGATGTTGCCAAAATAAAATGGGGATTGGGTTTAAATAATTCGCTGAATATAAGCAATATAAAAACAGATACCACTGGTACTACGATTACAGCGATTGCTAAACCACCCCTTAATCAAGCTGGTTCAACGTCCAAATCCATCTTCATTCCTTTTACCGATAAAGCTTCCATCGAAAATGCAATCCACTGTTGGGCATATATGCTTTTTGATGGTTATGGGGATGACTACATCGTTCAGGCATTTCAAAAACTTCATCCGGTTGAAATGCGCATGGAACTTAAGCAAGGCATTAATCATTGTTCATTAATTAATGATAGTTATAGCTCTGACCTCAACTCGTTGAGCATTGCACTCGATTTTTTAGCCCAACAATTACAGTACCCCCGCAAAACTGTTATATTGTCTGATATTCAGCAAAGTGGCTTGAACGATGATTTGCTTTATAAAGAAGTGGCTTTTTTATTGGCTTCAAAATCAATTGATAGGATAATTGGGATTGGCAAAGCTATCAGCGCCCACCGTTCTAATTTCCCTTCTGGAAGTCTGTTTTTCCCGAGCACCGCTGCCTTTATTGAGGATTTTCATTTCTCGGCCTTTCATAATGAGACTATCCTTTTAAAAGGTGCCCGAGATTTTGAATTTGAGCAAATTGGACGTTTATTGCAGCAAAAACTGCACGAAACGGTTCTTGAAATAAATTTGAATGCCTTGGTTTATAACCTCAATTATTACCGTTCAACCTTGCCAAAAGGGACTAAAACCATGGCTATGGTTAAGGCTTTTTCGTATGGCAGTGGAGGTTTTGAAATTGCCAATGCATTGCAATACAATCAGGTAGATTATTTAGCGGTAGCTTATATTGACGAAGGGGTTGAGCTTCGCAAGGCAGGCATCACACTTCCAATTATGGTAATGAATGCCGAGAATGATAGTCTGGATGCACTCTTTAAATGGGAATTAGAACCGGAAGTGTATAGTTTTAAGCTTCTTAATCAATTGCTAGCAGCCTTCAAATCCAATTTTTATGGTGTAAAAACCTTAAACATTCATTTAAAATTTGACACGGGGATGCATCGTCTGGGCTTTACCGAAGACCAGCTACCTCAACTTATACAGGTTTTAGAAAGCCATCCAGAGGTAAACATTGTATCTGTTTTTTCGCATTTAGCCGGAAGTGATGATCCCACCTTGGATGATTTTACACGTCAACAAATAGCGTGTTTCGAACGCATTGCAGGTCAACTCGATAGGGCCCTTGGTTATAAACCACTTCGGCATTTGCTCAATTCATCGGGCATTGTAAGGTTTCCGGAGGCCTCCTTTGATATGGTGCGTTTGGGAATCGGGCTTTATGGCATAGCCAATGAACCTGAGACCTTGGATAAGTTGCAGAATGTTAGTGTTTTAAAAACGGTTATTTCGCAAATAAAGACCATTGCTGCTGGCGAAACAATAGGATATTCGCGTAAATGGTTTGTTGCTGAACCAACCACAATTGCTATTATTCCAGTAGGTTATGCCGATGGCCTTGACCGTAGGCTGAGCAATGGGAAAGGTTACGTAAAAGTAAACGGACACAGAGTACCGATTATTGGCAATATTAGTATGGATATGTGTAGTATTGACATAACAAACGTGCAGGCTAAAGAGGGAGATGCAGTTATTGTCTTTGATAGTCCAGAAGATATTAAGATATTTGCAGATTCCCTTGAAACAATTCCTTATGAAGTTATCACTGGCATATCGCAGCGGGTGAAACGGGTTTATCTTATTGAATAACGCATGGATATTAAAAAATTAAGCATAGTTGTTCCGGCATACAATGAGGAGAGGACCATCGCAATGGTTCTCGAGCGATTGTTGTCAATTCAACTAATAAGCGCAATTGCCAAAGAGATAATTGTAGTAAATGATGCCTCAACCGATGCAACAGCACGTTTGGTAAGGCAATTTATTGACCAAAACAAGGTGGAAAGCCAAATACGCTTTATCGAGCAGCCTCGCAACCAGGGCAAGGGTGCTGCAATACGCAAAGGAATTGAAGTTGCTACCGGCGACTGTATTATTATACAAGATGCCGATTTAGAGTATGATCCTCAAGAGTTTAATCTTCTATTAAAACCCGTAGTGGATGGTTATGCCGATGTGGTTTATGGATCCCGTTTTATGGGTGGCCGTCCGCACAGGATTTTATTCTTTTGGCATTCAATTGGCAACAAGTTTTTAACAACCGTTTCGAATGTGTTTACAAATTTAAACCTTACCGATATGGAGACTTGTTACAAGCTTTTTAAGGCAGATATCTTGAAAAAGATTAAGTTGCAAGAGAACCGTTTTGGTTTTGAACCAGAGGTAACTTCTAAAATATCGATTGTTCCCGGCATACGCATTTATGAAGTTGGCATTTCGTATTATGGCCGTAGCTATGCCGAAGGGAAGAAAATACGGGCTAAAGATGGTTTCAGGGCACTTTACTGTATCTTGAAATATTATTTTTTGCGTTAATGGTTCATGGAAAGTTCAAACCCTAAGCGTTTTTTTGGATTTGGATGGTTGATGATGGCCTTTTTGTTGGTTGTCATCACATTTGCAAATTACAAACATCAGAAATTCAATGCTATTCGTGCGGATGTACAAGAATACTATGCATACCTTCCCGCATTGATTATCCATAACGATATGGGCTTTGGATTTACTTACAACAATCCGAAGTTTTGGAACGAAAAGATTTGGAAGCTTAAATCGCCTATTGGCAAAGATATGGGGCGGATGAGCCTGGGAATGGCAATTACCTATGCCCCATTTTTTATGCTTGCACACGTTTATGCGAATGTTGCAGGAATTCAGGCTGATGGATATTCATTGCCTTATCAAATTTCGATTATCATAGCGGGCTTGTTCTATTTGCTTGCTGGGCTCTATCTTCTGGGTAGGTTTTTGGTGCGTTTTTTTGATGAGAATATAGTCATTATTGTCCTTTTCCTGGTTGTTTTTGGTACTAATCTATATCACCTCACCATTGCGCAAACAGGAATGCCGCATGTTACGGGCTTTGGTTTATTAGCTGCTTTTGTGTATTTTACGGCTAAGTTTTATGATTCTCCAAAACTTACTACTAGTTTAATACTTGGTTTACTCTATGGGTTGATTACTTTAATACGTCCAACAGGGGCTGTTGTAATTCTGTTCTTTGTGTTGTATCAGGTTGGTAGCTGGCAAAGGCTTAAATTCAATTTTAATTATCTTCTGTTGAACTGGGTAGTCATTGCGCTATTTGCCTTAATGGTTTTGGTGGTTTGGATGCCACAGTTTTTGTATTGGAAAACCTATGCCGGAAGCTGGTTGTTTTTTTCGTATGGTATTAAAGATGAGCGTTTCTTTTTTGCAAACCCGCAGCTAATTAATCAATTATTCAGTTTTCGAAATGGCTGGATACTCTATACGCCCTTGGTCGCACTTATGTTTATGGGTTTCGTTCCAGCCTTTAAATACTATCGTGGCTTGGCGATTGCCATACTAGTGGTTATTGCAATTTCTGTATATGTTCTGAGCTCATGGTGGTGTTGGTGGTTTGTTTCGTTTGGCAACCGGGCCTATATTGAGTTTTATGCCTTGCTTGCTGTTCCATTAGCCATCCTTATGCATGTTTTATGGAAAAGCCCCACCCTGAAAACGATACTTTCGGTTGTATTGGTTTTGTTGGTGTTGCTGAATTTTGTTCAAACCACCAAGTACCGAAAAGAATGCATTCATTTCGATTCAATGAGCCGCGAGGCCTATTGGTACAGCTTTCATATTGATAAACCCGATTCCAGCTTTGCTCAAAGCCTCGTAAAACCCAATTATCATTGGGCTAAACAAGGGGTCTATTTTACGTACGACCATACACATTTTACGGGTTATGAAGGCTATTTAGAAGATAAAATGTTAAAAGATAGTTTGTTGCATGAAATTGTAATGAAAATGAAATCAAGCCCAAAAGCCTTAGAAATGCTGCAATCAAAAGCCGATGACCATGGAATAAGTCTTGAAGAAATGTTGAACAGAGACGCACAATGGGTTTTTAGGAAAAAATACAACTTACCAAATAGCCACCCATCTCAAAACGTTAGGAAATGACATTCAATTCATTGCATTTCTTGCTTTTCTTACCGGTTATGGTGGTTTTTTACTACCTCTTGCCCCATAAGTATAGGTGGATATTCTTATTAGCCGGAAGCTATTATTTTTACATGTGTTGGCGGGTTGAATACATCGCCCTGATTCTATTCTCGACTTTAATCGACTTCTATATGGCTCGGCTGATGGAAGGCCAACCCGATCGAAAGAAGCGGCGGAAATTTTTGTTGGTGAGTGTTATTTCGAACCTCGGGTTGCTTTTTGCTTTTAAGTATTTTGATTTTTTTATGGATTCAGCCAGTGGTATCATGCAGCAATTCAATGTTATAACCAAATTGCCTGAATTGAAGGTTTTGTTGCCGGTGGGTATTTCGTTCTATAGCTTTCAGGCCCTCAGCTATACAATTGATGTTTATGAGGGAAGGCACAAAGCAGAGCACCACCTTGGTTATTTTGCGCTCTACATTACCTATTTCCCTCAATTGGTTGCTGGCCCCATCGAACGGTTCGACCGCTTGGCACCACAGCTTCGGGCTTATCATAAGCCTGTATATGAGAATTTTGCCAATGGATTTAGGCTTATTTTGTATGGTCTTTTTATAAAAATGGCAGTAGCCGATAATTTGGGCGAATATGTTGAACAGATTTATAACCAGCCACAAACCTACAGTTCAATTTCAATTTTGGTGGGGCTGGTCTTTTATTCATTTCAAATTTATGCCGATTTCTTTGGCTATTCGACCATCGCTGTGGGGGCGGCGCTTTTAATGGGTGTTCGTCTCATGGATAATTTCAAAACACCCTATCTTGCAACCAGTATAAGCGAGTTTTGGAAGCGCTGGCATATTTCGTTATCAACTTGGTTCCGTGACTATTTGTATATACCTCTTGGTGGCAACAAAGTTCATTGGTTCCGCTGGGCGCTCAATATCCTCATTGTATTTACAATTAGTGGTTTGTGGCATGGCGCAAACTGGACGTTCGTTATTTGGGGGGCTTTTTTTGGTATCGTATTTCTTATTGAACACTTGATTAATAGGCATATACTTAAAGGCGCTTTAATGCAATCGGGTTTTTGGAAAGGCGCTGCCATCCTTAAAACTTTTGTATTGGTTACCTTTGCATGGATTTTCTTCAGGAGTCCTGATATAAACACAGCACAAACCATTATCAATTCATTGGCTAGCAATTGGCAGATGACTGATAATTTTGCAGTTGAGTATAGCGTAGTTGGTGTGTTTTTGTTATTTGTACTCACCGATATCATTCTTTTTAACTCCAGGTTCGATACCTGGTGCAGTAATCGGCCGTTAGTTATACGTTGGGCTGTGTATTTTGTGTTTCTTTTCGCGGTTTTAGCGTTAAGTGGCACAGATAACCAACCATTTATATATTTTCAGTTTTAATAATTATGAAATCACAGAAAACTATTCTCCGTTTGTCGATCCTCGTTGTAGTAATTGGGGTGATCGGTTATGTTGTATTCCAATTTGTTGGTCGTGACCAAATTAAGAGCCTACCGGCTTATGATTCCTTGCAATCTGTAGGCTGTTGCAGCCAAATCATGTGCTTTGGCGACTCATCCATCACCGCAGCTAAGGCAAGTGAGTATGAATCAAGAAGCATTGGCGATATGGTTGGAGCTTATTACCCTGGATTAAGCGCCGGTAGCATTACCGTTTCGCCTCTAGATTTTGGGGTAATAGAAAACCTAATCCAGCAGCTTCCTCAGTATAATAGGGTTAAAACCATTGTGTTGTCATTTCGGGTAGGGGATTTAGGCCCGCTGTACGGCATTGCACCAAACGAATGGGAAAAGCAAACTGATGGAGCAAGCGATCCCTTGAAGTTTCCGTTTAAAACCCAGGTTACGAATCGCGAAACTTGGCTTAAAAACATCAAAACTAAGAATTTGCCAGCCGATTTGAAAGCAAAGCAAGAATTAATTGTGTCATTTGTGCGTCAAATGGCCTATAACCTCGATTCGTTGAATAGTAAGGCCATAGACGATATAGACGACATTGCGAAATTGTGCAAGGCGCAAGGAATTCAGTTGGTTTTGCAAATTTTACCCGAAGATATCAAGACCATAAAAACGGTTGCAGGAGCTGAACTCGAATACCTATTGCATGCGAATGCCCGTGTTATAACTAAAAGATATACTTCGAAAGGTGCTTTGGTTATCAACAATCTTGAATCCGTTCCGGGCCTATCCATACAAGCAAATGCAGCGGGTTATCAACGCTATTCTGATGGAAGCCGCCGGACCATTGCCAAAAACCTTGCAGTTGCCCTGCAACCTATTCATCCGTCTAACTATCATCAAGCTACCAAAATACGTTATTTTAAAAACACTTTCGAGCATCCTTCAGGATGGCATTCAGAAGGAAAGGTTGTTGATAATGTGGCCTTTAAAGGTCGTAGAAGCTGTATCATAAACAAAGACGGAATGTTTAGTTCCACGTTTAGATATTCGCTTGCAAACCTAGACCCAGCGAAATTTTCGGATGTGCTCGTAAACTTCCGCTGCAAAGCTGATGTTAAAAACACCAAAATATCGTTGGTAATCTCCATTGAAAACGAAGCCAAAGGTACTAGTTCATGGTTCGCTTTCCCTGTGGCAATCAAGGATTATGAAGAATGGAATTTAATTAGTGAGTCATATAAGCTGCCGCAATACACTCCCGAAGATTTTGTTAAGATATATGTTATCAACAATGACGCGACCACAGCTTATATTGATGATTTTGTTGTTGAATTTCCTGAGAATTAGTTTCTTGTATAGCATTATGTTACTGGAGCACCAATCTGTTTTAAGAAGGTTTTAGCCATTAGTGCTACAAGTTTTAAGAGCATAAAAGATAGTCTTTACATAAATAGCTAAGATTACCTCTGGATATGAAGTTGCACACCACAAGTTAATGATTTTGAATATACGTAAAAATAAGCCACAGTTTATCTTCTTTTTGGTTCTCCCAATCATCGTTATAGTTATTGGGTTGAACTTTAAAGAGGCTATTCCATTCTATTCGTTGAAATGCATCGATCCGGAAATGGCCTATCTTTACAATGGTTTAGCAATATTACATGGACATTTTCCTTATTTTATCGATCATCCGGGCATCCCATTGCAGTATGTTTCGGCAATAGTGGTGGGTATAACGTATTTATTTAGGGGAGGTGGAATTGATGAGGATGTTATCAAAAACCCCGATGTTTACATCCATGCAATAACGTATAGCTTCCTTTTAATTAATGCTATGGCACTTTTTATAGCCGGTTTGCTCACGAATAAGGTGTTTAAAAATGTGTACCTTGGCCTTCTAATTCAGTTAACACCTTTTGCTTCAATAATGTACTTGAATATGGCTAGTCGGATTTTGCCAGAATTCTTCGCATTAACGGTTTCGTTGCTTTTCTTCCTTAGTGTAATTTATTATGCAAATAGAAGTTCCGAAAGGACTCGAAACCAATTGGTGATTTGGTTTGCATTTGCTTTTGCCTATGCGGTTAGTATAAAAATTACCTTTTTGCTTTTTGGTATCATTCCGCTCATAGTGCTAGAAACCAGACGGGAAAAGATAAACTATATCAAGTTTTCAATTCCATTTTTGCTTGTATTGCTATTACCGGCTATCCTCAGGCTTAAGTATTTTGTCTGGTGGTTCTCCCGATTGTTCTTAAATGATGGGCAGTACGGCCAAGGCCAAGGTAAAGTTGTTAACTTCAGTTTGTTAAAAGCTAATTTGGCCGAAATCTACCAAACCAATCCGTTGTTAATCTATGGTTGTATCTTGTTGCTAACGGGGTTTATTGGAGTGTTTATGCTTAAGAGGAATGAATCACTGTATAAAAATGTATACTTCAGGGCCTACATGGCTTTTACTTGCATAACCATACTTACGGTATTGGTAATTGCCAAGCAGCTTAAGTATTATTATCTTGCCCCGGCATTTGTTATGGTTATTCCTTCCATCATATTCTTAATCCTTTCCCTTAATTTGGGAGCTGGCATTCGGAAATGGGTTGTTCCAAGCAGTTTTTTGCTTTTAAGCATGTTGATGTTTTTTGAGAATAGGCAGGCCTTTGCCCAACAGGAATCAATTTCAAAGGACCGCGAAATCACGTTTAACAAAATTGGAGGCCGCTACGATCAAATGCCTATTGCAGTTCATTCAAATTATTATGGGGCTCCATTTTATGGTATCTCTGCCAATTATGGGTATAACTATATCCAAGCATCGTTCAAGGAAAAACTTATGCCAAAACTAAATGGATTAATGCCTAATTTTTATATTTTTAACCATCGCACATTCACATATAATACTTGGGATTATTCCTCATTTACGTTTAATGATTTGCTGGCCAAACATGATAGTATTTTTTTGTATGTAGGCGATAATCAAGAATATGATTTTGTTCTAGCCAATTCTTTGGGGATTAATGTAGGAATGGAAAAATCTATTGAACTACTGTACAGCAATCCTTCATCTGGCGAACGGCTATTCAAGTTGCGTAATCGGTCAAAGGTAACCCCATCATGGGAAATGGCTTGTGATTTTGAATCGTTTGATGGAGATTTTTTTAACACCCCCGATGGATTTAACATTGGTGGATTTCGGCCAAACGAAAGGGCACGCTCGGGTATTCAGGGCGCTCAACTCAGCACCGAAGAAGCCTTTGGTGTACTATCTAAATTGACGGATGTAAAGCTGGGCAATACCTACACAATAAGCATTTGGAAGTTGAACAATGGCAACAAACAATCGAGCTTAGTTGTTTCAAGCGATGATGGTAAATTGCTTTATTTAACGCAATCAAAGCCTGTTCACACAATTGATGATTGGGATTGCCTGCAACTGAGTTTTGTTGTGAACGATAGATTGGCTAATGAAGATGTTAAAATCTATTGCTGGCAAGCCAATGATTCCATTCCTTCAGTATGGGATGACTTAACGATTAAAAGTAGCAGTCATGACTAATGTAATTGTTTAATTTATTAATAAATTGAATTTGTAAAAATTATGTCGTATATAAAGAAAAATAGAAATTTGATTTTATTGTTATTGATTACTTTGCTAACGGTAGTTTATGTTAATACCAAAGTCGATAGATCTAAATTTACATATAGGGTGATTAATAACGATATTATTTCTTACTATGCCTATTTACCAGCTTACTTCATTTATGATGATATCACACTAAAATTCAAAGATAAAGATCCCAAGTATTTTGGCGATAAATTTTGGGCTGATACCGTTGCGAATGGTAATTATATCATACGTACTTCGATGGGGATGTCGGTTATGTATTTTCCTTTTTTTGCTGTTACACATGCATATACCATGCTTACGGGCGGTGACGCAAATGGATATTCAATGGCCTATCATTTAAGCCTTATCGTTTCTTCTATCGTGTATTTAATGTTTGGGGTATTCTTTTTATTCAAGTTTTTGCGCAAATATTTTAGTGAATGGGCCTCATTATTATCGTGTTTTCTGATTGTATTGGCAACCAATCTGTTTGAGTTTGCCACCATCGATGCCGCTATGTCACATGCATTCTCGTTTTCATTAATAAGTGTTTTATTGTATTTAACTCAAAGTTGGTATCAATCAATCTCATGGAAGAAGTCGCTGTTGATGGGTCTGTTGATAGGTTTGATAATATTGATTCGCCCTACCAATGCTGTTGTGGTGTTAGTAGTTGCTTTGCTTGGGGTGGCTAACTTTGAAGGCATTCTGACTCGATTCAAGTATTACTTGCAAAATTACCTGCATATCCTATTAGTTGCAGTTTCTGTATTTGTTGTATGGATACCGCAATTTATTTATTGGCATACCATTACAGGCAGTTACATTGTTAATTCATATGATAATTCTGGTGGTTCTTTTTTCTTCTCTAACCCACAAATATTTAATCAATTATTCAGTTTTAGAAAGGGATTGTTGGTATATACCCCCATTCTCGCATTTGCTTTTATTGGAATGCTTATCTTATATTTTAAGCAACGGACCTTGTTTTGGGCTGTACTTATCTTTACAGCTGTTAACACTTATTTGCTGAGTTGTTGGTGGGCATGGTGGTTTGGTGGTGGCTTTGGTGCACGCGGATATATTGATAGTTACCCGGTGATGGCGATTGGATTAGCAGCTACCATTCAACTGGTTTTAACGCGTGGCATACTACTAAAAGCCGGTTTTTTCGTGCTCGCTGCATTCTTTACATTTTTAAATTTGTTCCAAACTTACCAGTATTATAAAGGTTCAATTCATTATGTTGGCATGACTAAAGAGGCTTATTTTGCAAATTTTTTAAAGGTATATCCTACCAAAGAATTTTATGAAAACCTCGTGATTCCCAATTATGAGAATGCTAAAAAAGGTATTTATTTCCAAGACGAAAAATCGAAGAAGCAATCGTTTGAAGAACATTCTGATGATACGAAACTAAAATTATTTGAGGATGCTATACGAAACAACCCTGTTTGGATGGAAGAAGAAGCTATAAAGGCCAAGAAAAAGGGTATAAGCCTTGATTCGATGGTGCGTATGGATGCTCGCTGGCTCCTAAAAAAAGACCTTGAAAAGAAACAATCGAACTAACTTTGAACACTAAATTAATGGATCACACATCACAAATTTCGATTATTATTCCTGCCTACAACGAAGAAAAAGGAATAGCTGGAACCCTAGAACGTATTGTTGCGCTTGGTTTACACACCAAGTATGAATTTATTGTGGTGGATGATGGTTCAACCGATGCCACTTATACCATTGCAAGCGCGTTTCCAGTACGTGTAATTAAACACGGCACCAATAAAGGCTACGGAGCAGCCTTAAAAACGGGTATCCGGAAAGCCAACGGCAAAAAAGTGGTGTTTATGGATAGCGATGGCCAACACGACCCAAAGTTTTTGGCACAGCTCGAATCAATGCTTGATGAATATGATATGGTGATAGGTGAACGAACCGCTGATTCATTTCAAGTAGGCAACCGTAAGGCTGGCAAAAAACTTATCCGCAAAGTGGGTGAATACCTCATTGAACAGAAACTTCCCGATTATAATTCTGGTTTCCGTGGTTTTGAGCGTGACTTGATTCTTGGAATGCTTCACCTGATGCCAAATGGGTTTTCGTTCTCAACCACTTCTACCGTTTCCTTCCTCAAGGAAGGTTATTCCATCGGAACATTTCCAATTAAGGTTGAAGAACGTGTTGGGCGTAAAAGCAATGTGAAATTCTTTAAAGATGGATCAAAAACATTTTTGCTGCTTTTTAGGCTAACCATGCTGTTTAACCCCTTAAAGATGTTTTTTCCAGTAAGCGTTTTCTTGTTTTTGGCTGGGATTGGCTGGGGATTTTACGGGTATTTTGTTGCTGCCCGCTTTCCCAATAGTGCTACGTTGTTATCAATAGCTGGTATGTTTTTATTCTTTATCGGTTTGCTGGCCGATCAAATTTCGGTAATGAACCGCAGAAAGTTCTAACGCCATGGCCAACGATAAGCACCTTAATACCTGGAAAGATACAGATGTGGCAGCGCATTGGGACCAGGTAGCCCATACGTATGTGGCAGAGAACAACAAGGTGAAAGATGCTCACGACCAACGGTTTTCGTTTGCTTTGCAACACCTCGAACTTGAGCCCATGTTGCAGGTTTTGAATATTTCATCGCGCGATGCTGAAGCGGCTGAGTACATTCGTCAGTTTGATGAAAGCATACTTACCGTAAATGCTGAAATCTCGGCAAAGTTGATGCAGGTGGCTGCTCAGCTTCGCCCTTGGGTAACGCAGGTAAAGATTGATACATATAGCAACTTGCCTTTTATGCCAGCTATTTACGATCGCATTCTAACGCTCGAGACGCTTGAACATGTAGAGAATCCAATTGCCTTTTTAACAGAATTGCACCGTGTAGCCAAGCCGGGTGCAATTATGGTGCTAAGTTGCCCGCCCTTGACCAGCGAATGGCCTTATCGCATTTTTACTTTTTTGTTTGGCGGCCATGGCGAAGGCCCACATCGTTTCCTGCCATCGCATGAAGTTAAAGAAATGCTGGCAAAAACAGGCTGGCAATTAAAATTGCATAAGGGAACTTTGTTGCTTCCGGTAGGGCCTCGCCCGTTGAAAAAGTCCGCTGAATGGTTCATCAATACATTTCAAAATACCTTTGTTTCCGAATTCGGAATACGCCAATTCTATGTCTGCAAAAAAAGCTGATTTATTTAAAAAAATAGCCCAGTCGGAGCTTTGCAACCGTTGCGGTAGTTGCATAGCCTTGGGTAAGGGCAAAATTGCTTTTTCTGACAAAACAGGCAAGTATTTGCCTATTGTAAAAGAAGCCTTGACCGAAGACGAAGCAAGCTTGCTTTTGGAAGCTTGTTCGGGCTGGTCCTTCGATTTCCCCAAGTACAGGCAGCTGTTTTTTGGTGATTCGCCCTCCTTTAATATTTTTATAGGCCCTTACTATTCTTTGGCAATTGGTCATACCACCGATGAAGAAATTCGGCAGAAAGCGGCTAGTGGGGGTATTTTGTCAGCAATTCTAATTTATCTCTTAGAAAAGGGCATGATTGATGGGGCAGTAGTGCTAAAGATGTCGGCATCAGAACCTTGGTTAACCCAGCCTTTTATTGCAACCAGCAGAGATCAAATCCTTGAAGCCGCCCAAAGCAAATATATCCTTAGTTCGCTTAATGAAATACTTCCGCAAATTGCTGAATTTAAGGGTGTTTTGGCGTATGTGGGTTTGCCAGGGCAAGTACAATCCATTCGGAAATTGCAGGCCATTAACCATCCCAGTGTGGCCAATATTAAGTACTTGTTTGGGCCGTTTTATGGCAACACCTTGTATTTTTCGTCCATCAAAAGCTTCCTTCGCTCACACGGCGAGCGTGATTACAAGCAAATTAGCAAACTGTATTTTAGGTACGGAGAGTGGCCCGGCAAAATGCGCATTGAAATGAAGAATGGTCGTGTGATTGAATTACCGAAGTTCCATGCCAACTATTTGATACCCTTTCACATCGTTAAAAACAGCCTTTATTGCACTGATTTAACCAATGAGTTTACCGATATTTCGGGCGGAGACGCTTGGGCTCCTGTTTATGAAGAGCGAGGCAAGGGTTTTTCGATGCTAATAGCCCGTAGTGCCATAGGCAAGCAAATTATTGACGATATGGTGAAAGAAGGTCGTCTGAGTACTTGGGATTTAACTGAAGATGAAGCTATTAAGATGCATTCGCATGGATATGATCTTAAAAAAAGAGGTACGTTTATTCGGTTAAAATTCAGGACGATGTTTGGAAAGCCCATACCCGATTACGGCTATAAATTGGGGGGCTTTAAATTTGGCCGCATTGCCATGGAAATGGTGCTCGGCCTGCTTTTTTTTATCTTAGGCACTTCATTTAGCCGCTGGTTGGTAGAGCAAATTTCGCCCCAATTTATCGGCAATATGTTTGAACGTGCTCGCAAATCGTGGAAAAAGCTGACTCATAATATTAAGCGTGAAGACCTTTTAAAAAAGCAAGGATGAACTCAAAAACCAAGGCAACCCTCTTAAAAACTGTGCTAGCCTTCGCGCTGGTTTTTGTGCTTTTTGTTAGTATTGATATTGATTTTAGGCAAGTTGTACAGCTTATTAAGAATTTGGATGGCCTTTATCTTGCCCTTTCGTTGCCGGGTGTTTTGTTGGTTTTGTTCTTTAAAAGCATTCGCTGGAATGAGTTATTAAAGCAAACCGGCATTCCAATTTCGAGGTATAAATCTTTTGCATCCTATATGTCAGCATATTCCATTGGTATCCTAACGCCGGGTAGGGTGGGGGAGTTTGTAAAGGTTTATAATGTCCGCATCCAAAAAGAAGTTACGTTTTTAGAGGCTTTTAAAAGTGTTTTAGCTGACCGTTTGTTTGATTTTGTTTGTTTGATTATGCTTGGGCTCGCAGCTTTTTTTGCGATTCATTTTTCACTCAATATGTATAATGGAATTGCGTTATATATTGGTTTCCAATTAGTAGGCATATTAGGCGTTTTTTTTATCTTTCATTTATTGCACTTTTTTAGGGTACGATATACCTTTCTGCAAAAGCCTCTTATAAGTATGGTATATGATAGCCTTCATTATCTTTTTACTTATAAATCAATAGTCCTCTGGGTGTTAACTTGGCTTGCATATCTAACCTACTTTGTTTTCTTGCGGTTTTTGCTTCTGGCTTTTGGCATACAGGTTAGTTTTATAGGTATTATGAATTCGATGAGCCTGCTAAGTTTGGTCTTGCTTATCCCGATAACCTTGGCCGGATTTGGGCAACGCGAGCTCTCGTTGGTATATTTGCTTGGTTTATATGGTGTTTCAGCTGAAATTGCTGTAGCGTTTTCGCTTATGCAATTTGCTTTGTATTTTTTGTGGGGCGGATTGGCAGGACTTGTTTTTTTGGTCTTGAACCCTATTCCAATACGCGTTATTTTGGAGGATGTAAAACAGATTAAGTTGTTTTTTTTAAAAAAGTGAAAGGCGAGTCTTCGAAATATTGATGTATAAAAATTGTTGATAATCAATTTGCTGGAAAACTATACAAACCTATTCGGTTTCCTTTTACACTACCTTAGACACAAATTCTTTGAATATTATTTAGGATAGATTTTGAGCGGACACGGATAAAACTTAAACCAAAAGATTACAAATTCATGATAATTGAAATGTAAGGTATTTTAGGTTATAAAATACTGAAACATCATTAGCGCTCGCAAGTCAAGGAAGCTGAGTAGAAAATGATGATATTTCTAATTTTGAAAATTTTTAACAAAACTGATACTATATCAGTGCGTTTACTGTACATTTGAGCATTGGTCTTAAATCATCTACATACAAGCATTGTCCGGGCATAAATATGAATACACTCAACCGTTTAGAATTTCGTACAAGCCGACTACCTATCAATTTCCGCATGCTGGGTTATATGCTTTTAGCCCTAGCAATATGGCGAACTATAGTGTTGGATTGGATGGGCATTGTGTATTTAGCGATTTCCCTTTTTCTGATTTTTTTTAGAACAGCTGTCATCATCGATGCCCAAGCTCTAAAGATTAAGCAATACGTTGGTTTATTTTTGATTAAGAAAGGGAAATGGGAGCGCATTGAACATGTAAGCAGTATTCAACTTACCAAAACAAAGGAAACCCAAACAATGAGCGTCCTCTCAATTAGTCGCATTGAAACTACTGATACTTACATACTTTATATTATTATGCCTAGCCGCAACATCGAGTTGATGCAAGGCAACAAAGCTGAGCTGGTAACAAAAGGAAACACCCTAGCGGCCTTACTTAAGACTTCATTTAAGGATACCACCTTGTAGCCTGGCTTGGTTTGATATTTTTTAATTAAATGATTATTAACAACTTTAAGTGTTTGTAACCAAAAACCTAGGATTAATAAGAATAGGAATTCACCCAAAACCCAAACCAATGATTTTAGAAACCAATCGCCTTATTTTGCGTCCTATTGCCAAGGATGATGCGCTTGAAATGTTTGGATATCGAAGCGATAAAGAGACCAATAAATACCAAGGATGGATACCGGAAACTGTTGAAGATGTGGAAGTTTTTATTGGGAACATTGCCCGCGAAATCAACCAGCCAGAAACTTGGTTTCAATTTGTGATCATTGAGAAGCTAACTTCAACCATTATTGGTGATTTAGGCATCCACTTTTTCGATATTGAGAATAAGCAAGTTGAATTAGGTTGTACCCTTAAAAAGGATTCTCAACGAAAAGCTTATGCAACGGAAGCATTAGGGCGTGTGATTGATTTTGTATTCACTGACTTAAAGAAACACCGAATTATAGCTTCCATCGATCCGGCTAATACAAGTTCCCTGCGCCTGCTTAACCGATTGGGGTTTCGCCAGGAAGCGCATTTTGTTGAAAGTTTGTTCATTCAAGGGAAATGGGTTGACGATGTACGCTTTGCGATGCTTGAAAGCGAATGGCAAAAGCTTCAGAAGTTTTGCAAAGAGGATATTAGCTAATGCATAGCCTCGTGCATACCCAGCCATGGATGCTTGAGATTGCAATTTGACGAAGTTTATTTAAAGCGATTAGCTGGCGAAAATCGCTAATACCGCGTTTTTACCAAAGCAAAGCGCTGCTTGAGCTTTAGGAATGGTTTTTCGAGCAACTCGTAACTTAATACAGGAATGAGCAGTGAGAGGGCCACTATTAAAAAATAATAGAGGTAGATGTTGTTTATGTGGTTATCGAGCATTACTTTTTTAATAATAACGGTTACCAAAATATTACCATACATATAGATACCGTACGAGGCTTTGCCTAGGTACATAAAGGGTTTCCAGAACCGATGTGTAAAATTGTGCCTTGGATTGAATAGCAAATCGGCTATTATTATACCAAGCAAGGCAATATAAACCGGCAAACGCAACACCCTGGCAAACGCAATATCGTAATTACTTAGGTTATCGAAGGCGAAAATGAACACTAAAAATAAGATTAGCAAGCCCATAATAAGCTTCGGAAGCTTAAACTGAAAGGGTTTCTTTAAGTAAAAATCGGCTAATAATGCACCCAAAAGGATGGTATCCATTCGGCTAAGCGAGTGTAGGTAAACATGATACCATGTTCCTTGGCCCGGGATAATGGTGTACAGTTTGTAAGCCCAACTCAATACAATCATGGCAAAGATTGCGGATGTTAGGTTTTTGCGAGGCACCAATGCAAGTATGATGGGCCATACAAGGTAAAAGTGTTCCTCGATACATATCGACCAAAAGTGCGCAAACGGGAAATGCCAAGCTTCTGTATGTATAGTATTGAAATTATTGATAAATAATAGGTTGGCCCAATAATCCGGTTTTGGTTCACCTAACCAGGCCACCAAAAAAGGCGCCAAAGCAATCAAGAAGAAATACAGCGGCCAGATGCGCAGCCCGCGCCTCAAATAAAACATTGGAATGTTGACTTTTCCATATTTTTCTTTTTCCATTATTAAGAGGTAGGTAAGCAAATACCCGCTTATAAAAAAGAAAATATCAACACCTATGGGGAAGTTTTTGATGAACCGGTCAAAATAGCCGCCAAAAACCGTAAATGTTTTGTAATCGCCTGTAGATAGGAATCCTGGTATGCCAAACCAACCATTCCAAGCGGAGTATGCATGGTATATTACAATCATAAAGGCTGCAAAGAACCTGATTATATCGAATTGGGGAATGTACAATGCATTGCTTTGCTTTTCCATGGGGGGTAGGCATTAGGTTCAGCTAGAATTCTTCTTGGTTATAGGTTTGTTCGCTGGCTTCTTCATCACTGCCATTGCAGTTTAAATCAACGCTTAAGGGCCGCGAAGAGGGAGCGAAATCGTTTTTAAGGATACCCAGTGATTTGTCGGCGTACACTTGTTGCATATAATATGCCCAAATGGGCAATGCCATGCTAGCGCCCTGGCCCATATCAATTGACCTGAAATGGATGCTGCGTACATCGCCGCCTACCCAAACGCCCGTTGTAAGCTGAGGTACCATCCCAATAAACCAACCATCGCTTTGGTTTTGCGTGGTTCCGGTTTTTCCACCGATTGGGTTATCAAATTTGAATTTGTATCGTAAGCGTGCTCCGGTTCCGCTTTGCACCACGCCTTTCATCAACTCAAGCATCAACGAGGCTGTTTCTTCGTTAATGGCTTCATTTTTATGTGGAATGAAGCTCTCGATAAGATTTCCGCTCTTATCTTCGATGCGTGTAATAATAATAGGTTGAATAAACACACCTTTATTGGCAAAAGTGTTGAACGCGCCAGCCATCTCGTACAGCGAGATATCGGGTGTGCCCAGGCATATGGAAGGAACGGCAGGTATGTCGCTGGTTACGCCCATTTTACGTGCTATTTTTATGACTGCGTCAGGGCTGTATTTTTTCATTAAATAAGCTGAGATGTAGTTAACCGAATTGGCCAATGCCCATTTAAGGGTCACCATCTCGCCTTCACGTGCATCATCCGAATTGCTTGGGCACCATACTGTTCCATCGTCCATTTCGAACGAAACGGGTATATTGGGCACCTTGGTACAAGGCGAAAACTCACCTTCTTGCATGGCCAAGGTGTACAGGAAGGGTTTAAAGGTTGAGCCAATCTGGCGTTTCGACATTTTTACGTGGTCGTATTTAAAATACCGATAGTCGATGCCGCCCACGTAGGCACGTACATAACCTGTTGAAGGCTCAATACTTAACAATCCTGAATGAAGGAAAAAGAACGAATGCCGTATCGAGTCCATGGGTGTCAGCACGGTGTCGATATCCCCTTTCCAAGAGAAAACTTTCATCGGAACCTTGGTTCTGAAGGCCCTGCGTATCGAGTCTTTGCTAATGCCCGACTGCCGCATATTGATATACCTGTCCGAGCGTTTCATGGCATCTTCATATATCTTGGCTATATCCTCATCGGTAAGGTCGTTGCTAAAGGGAGCTTTTTTATGTCCTTTCCATTGCCTGAAGAAAGCGGGCTGAAGCTCGCCAGCAAGATGTTTTTTTACGGCTTTTTCAGCATAATCCTGCATGCGCGAATTAATGGTAGTATATATTTTCAGGCCATCTTTATAAAGATTATAGGGTGAGCCATCGCTTTTGTAATGGGTCTCGCACCATTCCTTGAGGTCAGTACGCAGCAATTCGCGCAAATAGGTTGCAAGGCCCGATTTATGGTCCATGAGCCGGTAATGCGACATATCGAGTGGGATAGCTTGCAAAGAGTCGCGTTGTTCTTGGGTGATAAAATCTACATTTTCCATTTGGCTCAAAACCACGTTGCGCCTACCAAGGGCACGCTCAGGGTTTCTTACAGGGCTGTAGCGTGTGGGTGCATTTAATACGGCCACAAAAAGGGCAGCCTCTTCGGCTGTAAGCTCAGCTGGCGATTTGCTAAAAAAGGTATTGGCTCCCGACTTTATTCCAAATGCTTGGCTACCAAAATCTACCGTGTTGTAATACATGGCTATGATTTCTTCTTTGGTATAATTGCGTTCGAGTTTAACAGCCGTAATCCACTCCTTAAACTTCCTTATTACCAGTCCAGGAAGTGACAAGTGTTCACCTCTCGGAAAGAGGTTTTTGGCAAGTTGTTGGGTAATGGTACTTCCTCCACCGCTATGCCTGCCGGTTACCACGCCAAGCGCCACCCTAAACATAGCCCTAAAGTCGATGCCCGCGTGATCTTCAAATCGTTCATCCTCGGTAGCTATTAAGGCTTGAACAAGGTACGGGCTTAGCTCAGAAAAATGGATATTTGAGCGGTTTTGCACATAATAAGTGCCCAAAACTTTATGGTCCGACGAAATTATCTCGGTAGCTAGATTGCTTTTTGGGTTTTCGAGTTCCTCAAAACTGGGCATTTCGCCAAAAACACCCATAATCAATAAAAGGAAAAATAGCGAAAATGTACCTACCGATATATAATATGTTTTCCAAAACTTTTTAACTTGAATATCAATATCTTTTGGATAAGAGCCATCGTTTTTGAAAAAATCAACTACCGGCTTAAGGTAACCAGACTGGCTGAGGCCTGATTTCTTTCTCTTTGCAGTCATTGTTTAATGTTCTTATTCAGTTAATTAGGTGAAATTTCAGATGATTTTATCTTTATACCTACATCATGAATCCCCTTAACAATGCTATCGCGCATGGCATGTTGTAGGGAAAAGGTGTAAGTTCCTTTGCGGGGCAACAAGACTTTCCGTTTAACAAGGAAAAGGTTATCTTTAACGGAGCCTAGGCCGTTTCCGAGCCATCTTCCGTCGGGGCTTGCCAAAACACATGCTAACGTATCGCGGGCTGAGCGGCCATCGGGGAAGGTAGTATTAAAAAACAGGAAAAGCTTGTTATTGGGGTAGCTAGTCGAATTGCGTATTTCTACATAAAAGTCAAGCGGTTGCAAACTGTCATGAAATGTTGCCTTAAAGGCTTTAACATCGTTCATGTGCCACTCTTTCACATCAACAGCGGCATTTTCTTCAAAAAGGCTATTCGTAGAGCATGAGGTGGCAATTACACTAATGGCTATAAGCACCATGAGCGTTACGCGTTTGGGATAGCAGCATTTGGCCACGGAGTTTGTGCAAATCATTCGTTTAGAGGTTTTTCCTTTCGTTCATATATAATCCGCGGGTGAATAGTAGGCAATGGCTTGGGTACATTCTAAGGCAATCGTTTCTAGGAGTGCTAATATGTTTAACTTATATAATGCCAATTTGGATGAAATATTGTTAGGTGGTTATCGCTTATCGAACCTTCGTAAGTCGTCTTGGTTGGTAAGAGGTTCAAAAGTGGCTTTCTTCTCATCGGTTTTAGCAAAGTCCTCCAGTTTTTCGGGAAGCTTATTTTTCTTGTTAAGGGCAATTATTTCCTTAACTTTATCAACTGGAATTGCGATAAATGTATTGGGTTCGTTTTGATATGAATACCACATAATGCCCATAAATACATCGGTTTTCTGATAAATGGCATCGCCTTTCTTGGTTTTTAGGTTTACTTCGCTGGGTGGAAAATCTTTGATGGCATCCATATAGGAGTCATACTCATAATTGAGGCAGCATTTAAGCTTGCTACATTGGCCGGCAAGTTTTTGTGGGTTAAGCGAAAGTTGTTGTACCCTGGCAGCCCCGGTTGAAACGGTTTGGAATTTATTGATCCAGGTAGCACAGCACAACTCACGTCCACACGACCCAATGCCACCAATACGGCTGGCTTCTTGCCGTATGCCAATCTGTTTCATCTCTATCCTGATTTTAAACTGATCGGCAAGCAATTTAATCAGTTCCCTGAAATCCACCCTGTCATCGGCGGTATAATAGAAGATGGCTTTTGTTCCATCGCCTTGGTATTCAACATCGTTAACTTTCATGGCTAAATTAAGGTTGCCCGAAATACGGCGGGTTTCCATAATCGCCTTGTTTTCATTGTTAATTGATTGAAGCCACTTTTCGATATCGGTCGAACGTGCCCTACGGTAAATTTTCTTGAGGTCTTCGCGTTTGTAATCAACGCTCTTGTTCTTCATTTGCTGTCGTGCTGTTTCGCCCATTAGGCTCACGATACCAATATCGTGTCCTGGGCTGGCTTCAACGGCAACAATATCGCCTGTGGTTATTTCGCCATCAGGGGGCAGCCTGAAAAAATCTTTACGATTGCTTTTAAAGCGTACTTCGGCACAATCAAACGTTGGTTTGTTGTCGGCCAACGGCAGTCCATCGAGCCATGGTGTTGCGGCAAATTTGGAACAACTATTGCAAAAACAGTCGGTGCCGCGTTTTTGGGGATCGGGAGCTGTGTGGCAGCCACGTAAAAATGAAGGGCTTGTATAGTCAATGTCTTGGTTACTCATACTGTAATTTAATGAACTGCCAGTCAAGAACTTTAATATAGAAGTGTATATTGGCAGCAGAACTGCAAAGTTACAGTTTTTAGCGTTGAGGCTGTACAGCTACTTGTTTTAAAAGTTGTATGCACATAAAACTCAAGTCTAAAAACAAGATTGAGGGATTCGCGTTCCGTTCAATATGAACTATAGCCTTTTGGAATTCATCGGCAAAACCAGCCACATTGCTTTGGTGAATGAAACGAGAAAAATTCTTGCTGAAGGTTTCGGCATCGCCTTCAAGTTTTACCAATGAATGGTTTCCCAAATTGGTTTGGAAGCAAATGCGCGTCATACGCAAACAATAGTGAAGGAAGCTTTTTTGGCGTTCACGGCCAAGTTTGGCAAACTCGCCCACCAATGCAATTATTTCGGCAATGCCGGGTTTGTAGCACAGGCGCATCCAATCCCTGAACTTTTCAAAATTGTAGTTTTCATCCTCGGCTTCGTAAATAAGTTTTTTAGCCAAAACAAAGTTGCCCTCAGCTAAACGTGAGATATGTGCTGCATTTTCGCCTTCAAGTTTATAAAAGTCAACCAGCATTTCGCGTATGTGCTTGTCTTCGTACTTATTGACCTTAACAAGTTGTGTTCGTGATAAAATGGTGGGAAGGATCAGGTCTTGGTTTTCAGCAATTAAAAGGAAAAGCGTTTTTCCGGGCGGCTCTTCCAATATTTTCAAGATTTTTGGTGCTGCAGAATAGAAAATCTTTTCAGCCATCCATATTACCATAACCTTATATTCTGACTCGTATGATTTATAGCTGAGGGTTCGGTTTATCTCGCTACAATCGTCGGCATTAATTATAACCTGTTTGTTTTCAACACCTATTTTCTCAACCCAATCCGCCAGGCTTATCATAAGTTTGTTTTCGATGAGCAGTTCACGCCAATGTGCGATAAAATCGTTGCTGCGGGGTTTTTTCTCAACTTCTTTATTGGTAGCTACCGGAAAGATGAAATGTAGGTCAGGGTGTGCAAGCTTTTGATACTTTACACATGATGGGCATGTTCCGCATGAATCATCCTCAGTGCGATGAAGACAGTTTATATACTGGGCATAAGCTAAGGCAAGAGCAAGACCTCCGCTGCCTTCGGGGCCTAAAAAAAGTTGGGCATGGCTAACCCTTTGATCGTTAACGGTATTTCGCAAGCGATCCTTTATATTATCATGTCCGTATATGTTCGAAAATCGCATGAATTAAGAGTATTCTTTAGCCCTCAAAAGTACAAATTATCTGCTTTGCCCAAATTCGGGATTTGAAGTTAGCGAGAGGTGCCCTAAAAATGGCTTGGTTGAAAAGATGGGCTAGCAAGTACCCGAAACTGGTGCTTCGTTTGGGTATCCTCCATACCGCAAGCCCAGCCAGTTTTATTGTAATATATTGATTTTATGTTATGTATTTGCATTTTTTGTGTACTTAGCTTTTTAGAATCAGTTTAAATTAATATGTTGTAATCTATATATCTCATTTATTCATAGATTTGCCACCCCAAAATCTCCTGTATGGAAAGTGAATCATTGATACTGTTTTTTATTGTGGCCGTTGTGCTTGTTGGCGGAGCAATCATCTTTTCGAGCCTAGTGCCACCCAAATCGTCGAACCCAGTAAAGTTTGAGCCTTACGAGTGCGGAATGGAGACCATAGGTGGAACATGGCAACAATACACTGTTGGTTACTATCTGTTTGCCATTCTGTTCTTGATTTTTGATGTGGAAGCAGTTTTTGTGTTTCCATGGGCCGTGGTTATGCGTGAGGTTGGTATGGCAGCCTTTGTTGAAATCTTAATTTTCTTCTCGGTATTAGGCTTAGGTTTGCTGTATGCCTGGAAAAAACATGCCTTAAAATGGGAGTAAAAGCTAGGAAAAAAGATGGTGGAATCGTTATGGACGATTACCCCATCCTCGAATCGCATGAAGGTGGAAGTATTGTTCTCGCTTCGTTAGATTCTCTTGTTAACTGGGCTCGCGCCAATAGCTTATGGCCTTTAACCTTTGGAACACGTTGTTGTGCCATCGAAATGATGGCGGCTGGTGCTTCACGTCATGATTTTGCACGTTTTGGAACCGAAGTTGCCCGTGCCACTCCACGCCAAGCCGACCTTATCATTATCTCAGGATCCATTAATTACAAGATGGCCCCCGTGTTAAAAAGGCTTCACGATCAAATGGCGGATCCAAAATGGGTTATAGCAATGGGTGCATGCGCTATTTCTGGCGGGCCGTTTTTTTATAACTCTTACGCCATTGTTAAAGGTGCTGACCATGTAATACCTGTTGATGTATATATCCCAGGTTGTCCTCCACGTCCAGAGGCCTTGCTATTCGGGATTATGCAACTACAGAAAAAAATTAAGGCTGAGCGCAACTTTAGTGCAAAGAAACCAAAACCAGATGCTAACCCACCTAAATAAATGTATGAAGTATGACCAATGCTGAATTGAAAGAATTTCTGGTGTCGAGGGTTCAGAATGCTGTTGTAACTGATGGCCCACAGTATGTTACAGCACAAATTCCTGCCGAGAGCTGGCTCGAAGCTGCCCAAGAACTAAAGCAAAATGCAAGTACTGCCTTCGATTACTTGTTTTGCCTTTCGGGTGTTGACATGCCTGATCATCTGATGGTTGTTTATCATCTCGAATCGACTACGTACCGTCATGCCATGGTAGTTAAAGTTAAAACCAACGACCGTATTCAAGCCCAAATCCCAAGTGTTGCGGGTATTTGGCCAACAGCTAATTTTCATGAGCGTGAGGCCTTCGACCTCTTGGGCATCAAGTTTACCGGTCACCCTGATTTGAGGCGTTTCTTTATGGATGACGATCAAGGCCATCCGTTACGTAAGGATTATAAGGACGAAAACCGAATTGTGGAGCGATAGTATATGGAAGATTTTGATAAAATAAAAACCCAGGAATACCTGGTAAACATGGGGCCTCAGCATCCTTCAACGCATGGTGTGCTGCGGCTGTTGCTCACACTTGAAGGTGAAATGGTGCATAATACAGATCCTAATATCGGATACATCCACAGTGGTATCGAGAAAATGACCGAAGCCCTGTCGTATCCGCAAATAGTGCATCTTACCGATCGCATGGATTACCTCTCAGCCCACATGAACAACGAAGCAGTTTGCCTGTGTGTTGAGAATGCCCTCGGAATAGAAGTGCCGGATCGCGTGAAGTATATACGTACCATTATGGCTGAGCTTACCCGTTTGGCATCGCACCAATTATGGTGGTGTGTAATGGGTATGGACCTTGGTGCGCTTACCACCTTCTTTTATGGTTTGCGCGACCGCGAACTAATTCTCGATATTTTTGAAGAAACCTGTGGTGCGCGTCTAACAGTCAATTATTCTACGCCAGGTGGCGTAATGTTCGACATACATCCCAATTTCCAAAAAAGTGTAAAGGAGTTTGTAACTTATTTCCGTAAGAAACTACCTGAATATGACCAATTGCTTAGCGGCAACGTAATCTTTCAGGAACGCACCAAGGGCATTGGGTATCTAACTAAAGAAGATGCCATAGCTTATGGTGTAACAGGGCCTAGCGGGCGTGGATCAGGTTTTTCGTGCGATGTACGCAAATTGCATCCTTACAGTGCATATCCTTTTGTAAAGTTTAATGAAATACTTGACAATACGGGCGATACCTTTGCTCGATATGCGGTAAGGATTAAAGAGATGTACGAATCGCTCGCCATTATTGAGCAGCTTATCGACAATATCCCCGAAGGCGATTATCAACTTAAGATGAAGGGCGTTATCAAACTTCCTGAAGGTGAGTTCTACCAGCGCGTAGAAACTGCCAGGGGCGAATTTGGGGTATATATTGTTAGCGACGGCAAGAAAAATCCTTACAGGGTAAAATTCCGTTCGCCGGGGTTCTCAAACCTGTCAGCCCTAAACTTACTATCGAAAGGCCATAAAATCGCTGATTTGGTGGCTATTATGTCAACCCTCGATTTAGTAATCCCTGATATTGACCGTTAAAATTTAACCGATGGAATTTAATATATACGATTTTACATCCTTTACCCAATCCATCCACAGGGGTTTAAGCGAAAGCTTATCGCCCTTGATGGTTCAGGTAATTGAATGGACATTGATAGGATTGGCCTTTCTGTTGTTTGTGGCTGTTTTTGGCCTTATACTGGTTTATGTTGAACGCAAAGTTTGTGCATTTTTCCAACAACGCTTAGGTCCGATGCGTGTAGGCAAATGGGGTTTACTTCAAACCATTGCCGATTTCATAAAACTGTTGATGAAAGAGTTGATTACCCCTAACAGGGCCGATAAATTCTTGTACAACCTTGCCCCTTTTATCGTTATCATCGTTAGTTTCTTGGCCATTTCGGTAGTGCCATGGGCCAAAGGCTTGCAAGCCCTTGATTTTGATATAGGTGTTTTTTATGTAACCGCAGTGTCATCGGTTGGTGTTATTGGGATATTGCTAGCTGGTTGGGCCAGTAACAACAAATACTCATTAATAGGGGCCATGCGAAGTGGTGCTCAAATTGTTAGTTATGAACTATCGGTAGGCCTTTCGCTCATAACCATGATTATTTTGGCTGGAACCATGCAAATTTCAGAAATTGTTGAAGCACAACGTGGTGGATGGTTTATTTTTACAGGCCATATTCCTGCCATCATTGCATTTTTAGTTTTTATAATTGCTGGCACAGCCGAAACAAACCGTGGACCCTTCGACCTAGCCGAGGCTGAATCAGAACTTACAGCAGGATTCCATACCGAATACTCAGGAATAAAATTTGCGTTCTTCTTTTTGGCTGAGTATGTAAACTTATTTATCATTTCTGCCATGGCTGTAACGGTATTCCTGGGAGGCTGGATGCCTTTCCATTTTGGAGGTTTTGAAGGATTTAACCAAATTATGGATATTATTCCACCCATCTTTTGGTTCTTTGGAAAGGTTATGGCCGTTATCTTCTTAATTATGTGGTTTAAATGGACTTTTCCGAGGCTTAGGGTCGATCAAATCCTTCAATTGGAATGGAAGTTCTTATTGCCCATCAACCTCTTTAACATCCTGCTCATGACACTGGTTGTATTAATGGGTTGGCATTTCTAATCATCCAAAATTATCGTAATGAAAGCAGTAATTGATTATATAAGCACCATTTTTAAAGCCGTAAAAACGCTTATTGATGGTATGCGCGTTACCGGCCACTACTTCTTTAGGCCCAAGCTTATCACTACCCAGCAATATCCCGAAAACCGCCAAACCCTTAAGATGTTTGAGCGTTTTAGGGGTGAGGTGATTATGCCACACAACCAAAAGAATGAGCATAAATGCACAGGATGTGGCATATGCGAACTCAACTGCCCCAACGGTTCTATTGAGGTTATCACCAAAAATATAGAAACTGCCGAAGGCAAAAAGAAAAGGGTGATTGATAAGCACATTTATCATCTGGGTATGTGCACATTATGTAACCTATGTGTAAAGGCATGCCCAACCGGCGCCATTGAAATGGGACAAAATTTTGAACATGCAGTTTGGGATAGAAGCTTGCTTACCAAAGTGCTGAATATGCCTGGATCACAAATTATGCAAGACGTTAAAGAATAAGCCATGAATAATGATGTAATGTTTTATCTTTTTGCAGGTATGATACTGACGTTCTCGGTATTAACCGTAACCTCGCGACTTATTTTGCGCGCAGCGGTTTACCTGCTTTTTGTTTTGATATCCACAGCGGGGATATATTTTCAGTTGAAATACAACTTTTTAGCTGCTGTCCAGCTAACTGTTTATGCAGGTGGAATTGTTGTGCTGATAATATTTTCTATTCTGTTGACAAGTCATATCAGCGAACGTGCTTCAACCGCTGGTCTTACGCGATCACTATTAAGTGCTTTTGCCGCCGGCGCCGGTGCCATTTTAACGCTGATAACCGTTTTAAGCTTTGAGTTTGTACCAACTAAACAAGCCGCCATTGGTACGGATGTTAAAACCGTTGGTCATCAACTGGTGTCGTATGGTGCTGATGGCTATGCCCTGCCTTTTGAGGTGGTTTCTATATTGCTTTTAGCAGCCATGATAGGAGCAATTGTTGTTGCACGCAAAGAATCAGATAACCCTAAATCATAACATTATGGAAGGAATTGGATTACAACACTACCTTATAATCAGTACCTTAATGTTCTTTATTGGCATTTATGGTTTCCTGACCCGTAAAAATTTAATAACCATGTTAATGTCAATTGAATTGATATTAAACTCGGTTAACATCAATTTTGTGGCTTTTAATAACTTCTTGTTTGCCGATAAGCTTCAAGGGCATTTTTTTAGCCTAATAATAATTGCCGTTGCCGCAGCCGAGGCAGCAGTGGCCATTGCCATCATCATAAACATCTACCGTAACTTCAAGTCGATTGATGTTGAGAATGTTAACGAAATGAAGAATTAAAAGCTAAAACCACGCACACCATGATCGATTTTAGTTATACCTTACTTATCCCGCTGCTTCCTCTAGCCATGTTTTTGGCAATCGGATTAGCAGGTCACAAGTTTAAGCCACAAGTATCGGGGCTATTTGGCACCCTTGGACTTACCATCTCGGCAGTTTTATCGTATTTTACAGCAATTACATATTTCTTTGGGGGAGTAGCCCGAGTTGATGGTGCTTTGCCCACCCTAATTGCTTATGAAACCACTTGGATTCGGTTTACCGAAACCCTGCATGTAAATCTTGGGCTCTTGCTTGATCCCATTTCGGTTATGATGCTGGTGGTTATTACCACCGTTTCATTAATGGTCCATATTTACAGCCTTGGTTATATGAAAGGTGAGAAAGGCTTTGCACGATTCTATGCATTCCTTTCCCTGTTCAGCTTTTCGATGCTGGGCTTGGTCTTGGCTACCAATATTTTCCAGATGTATATTTTTTGGGAGTTGGTAGGCGTATCTTCCTTCTTGCTCATCGGCTTTTATTATCAGAAACCTTCCGCTGTATCGGCCTCCAAAAAAGCTTTTATCGTTACACGTTTTGCTGATCTTGGTTTTTTAATCGGTATTCTTATTCTCTCGTTCAATACCGGTACGTTTGATTTTGTTACGCTTACCAATCCAAATGGGCCGGCCATTGCCAACGCTGGCGGTGCTGCATTCATGGGGCTTTCGGTACTTACGTGGTCATTGATATTTGTATTTATGGGTGGTGCAGGTAAATCGGCCATGTTTCCGCTTCACATCTGGCTACCCGATGCCATGGAGGGTCCAACACCAGTTTCGGCCTTGATTCATGCCGCAACCATGGTAGTGGCCGGTGTTTATTTGGTGGCAAGGCTTTTTCCGGTATATGCCTTGGCCGCAACACCCGGCTTAGAGGTTGTAGCTTATGTGGGTGGCTTTACATCGTTGTTTGCCGCAGTTATTGCGCTTACACAAATTGATATCAAACGTATTTTGGCCTTTTCAACCATGTCGCAAATTGGGTACATGATGTTGGCTTTAGGGGTTTCAGGTTATGGTGGTCATGATGGCTTAGGCTTTATGGCCTCTATGTTCCATTTGTTTACACACGCCATGTTTAAAGCCCTGTTGTTTTTGGGTGCCGGTGCAATAATTCATGCCGTACACAGCAACAACCTAACTGATATGGGTGGCTTGCGAAAGTATATGCCTATAACGCATCTTACCTTTCTAATTGCCTGTTTAACCATAGCCGGTGTACCTCCTTTATCGGGCTTTTGGAGCAAGGATGAGATACTTGTTGCAGCTTTCCACCACAATAAAGTTCTGTTCGCGGTGGAGTATTTGGTTGCTGGCCTTACGGCATTTTATATGTTCCGTTTGTATTTTGGGGTTTTCTGGGGTAAGGATAGGCATTACCACCATACACCTCACGAAGCACCTTTAACCATGACCATCCCGCTGATATTTTTGGCTTTTGCCTCCATTTTCGCCGGATTTCTGCCATTCCATAACTTAGTAACATCCGATAGCAAACCCTTTGAGGCACATATTGATTATATGATAGCCATACCATCGGTTTTGATAGGCTTGGTTGGCATTGGTGTGGCTATGTTCATGTATAAGAAACCAACCACCATGCCCGATAGAATTGCAAGTTCAATTAAGGGTTTGTACACGGCTTCGTTGAATAAGTTTTGGTTCGATGAAATCTATATGTTTGTTACCAAAAAGATTATATTCGCCTACATTTCAAGGCCTATTGCCTGGTTCGATCGCCATATTGTTGATGGAACCATGAATGGCATTGGCTGGATAACCACTACATCATCCGATAAGATTAAAGGATTGCAATCAGGTCAGGTGCAGCAATATGCCATGGTATTTGTTTCGGGTGTGCTGGCACTTGTTTTACTGTTTATTTACCTATTGAATTAAAACCGTAGCAAAATGGATTTATTAAGCTGGTTTGTAATAATCCCACTGATAACCATGGTGGGAATAGGGTTCACCAAGAGTATGAACCAGACCCGTTGGGTCAGCGCTATTGGCATGAGTGTTCAATTGCTCTTGGCCGCCTATTTGGTTTTTTCGTACCTAAGCATACGTGCCACAGGCAATACCGATGCCATGTTGTTTGTATATGACGCTACTTGGTTTCAAACACTCAATATACATTATACAGTTGGTGTGGATGGCATTTCTGTAGCCATGATTGCCTTAACTGCCATCGTGGTTTTTGCTGGTGTCTTTGCCTCATGGGAAATGCCCTACTTAACACGTGAGTTTTTTATCTCATTGATTCTGTTAGCCTCCGGGGTGTTCGGTTTTTTCATTTCCATCGACTTGTTTACCATGTTCGTGTTTTATGAGATTGCCGTTATACCCATGTACTTGCTAATAGGCATTTGGGGTTCAGGACCTAAGGAATATTCGGCCATGAAGCTTACTCTTATGTTAATGGGTGGCTCGGCTTTATTAATGGTGGGTTTATTGGGCATTTATTTTAATTCGGCTCCAGCTGGCGGACAATATACCTTTAATTTACAACAGATTGCTGCCAATGGGATACCTCTATCGGCACAACAGTTTTTATTTCCATTTACCTTTATTGGTTTTGGAGTGCTGGGTGCCCTATTCCCTTTCCATACTTGGTCGCCCGACGGACATGCCTCAGCTCCAACGGCTGTTTCGATGCTACACGCTGGTGTTTTGATGAAATTGGGCGGTTATGGTGCCTTCAGGGTCGCAGTTTACTTAATGCCACAGGCAGCTCACGAACAAGCCTGGATTTTTATAATACTAACAGCCATTAGCGTGGTTTATGGTGCATTTGGCGCTATTGTACAAAAAGACCTTAAGTATATTAATGCGTATTCATCTGTAAGCCATTGCGGCCTGGTGCTTTTTGCGGTACTTATGATGAACCAAACGGCCTTAAATGGAGCCGTCCTACAAATGATATCGCATGGATTAATGACGGCCCTTTTCTTTGCTCTTATCGGCATGATTTACGGACGCACACATACACGATTAGTTCACGAAATGGGTGGATTAATGAAAGTAATGCCTTTCCTTTCAGTGGTTTATGTTATAGCTGGTCTTGCTTCTCTCGGTCTTCCGGGTTTAAGTGGTTTTGTGGCCGAAATGACCATTTTCTTTGGTGCCTTTCAACACACCGATGTATTTCATCGGGTTGCAACCATTGTAGCAGTTTCTTCCATTGTAATCACGGCAGTATATATACTCCGTGTGGTTGGGGTATTGCTCTTAGGGCCAATCCGCAACGATCATTTTCTTCACCTTCCTGATGCAACGTGGTGGGAACGGCTTTCTACCATTACGCTTGTAATTTCTATTGCCGCAATTGGTATTGCCCCGTATTGGCTTTCGGAGATGATAGGCTTTAGCATGAAACCCATTGCTGACAAAATTGCTAGCTTGTTTTAACCAATTCTAAAACAGAAAGATTATTACTATGACACTGAACGATATTTTGATGATGCGGCACGAGTTGCTCTTGACCATTACTGCTTTGTTGGTGTTGGCCATCGACTTAGCTATGCCTGACCATAAAAGACCCAACATAATACCCATTGCTATGCTTTTGTTTGGAGCTACCTTGGTTATTGGATTTTTTCCGGTAACCGAAGGAAGCATCTTTGGCGGTATGTTTCATAACAATTCGCTAACTGCAGCCATGAAGAACATCTTGAATATTGGTGTTTTCATTGTTTTCCTTCAATCGGCTGCTTGGCTCAAAAAACCTGAAAATGCAGCTAAAATAAGCGAGTTTTTTGTGCTAATAGTTGCTACGTTGATTGGGATGAATTTCATGATTTCTTCGGGCGACTTCCTTATGTTTTACTTAGGCCTTGAAACCGCAACTATTCCAATTGCTGCCCTTGCCGCCTATACGCATCATAATACTAAATCGGCTGAAGCTGGTATCAAGCTAATCTTATCATCCGCCTTATCTTCTGGGATTCTACTGTATGGTATATCAATGATTTATGGTTCTACAGGCTCAATATATTTTGAAGAAGTAGCCTTGGCATGGCAGAATACGCCTTTGCAAGCCCTCGCATTTTTGTTCTTTTTTGCAGGTATGGCATTCAAAATCTCTTTGGTGCCATTCCATCTCTGGACCGCTGACGTTTATGAAGGCGCTCCTGTTAACGTAACCTCTTATCTATCTGTGGTATCGAAGGGTGCTGCGAGTTTTATTTTCATTATTCTGCTTTATTCTGTTTTCAGCACTATTAGTGTTTTGTGGAGCCAAGTACTCTATGTGATCTCGATTCTGACAATGACTATCGGCAACCTCTTTGCTATGCGGCAAAAGAACATGAAACGTTTCTTGGCCTTTTCTTCTATTGCGCAAGCCGGTTTTATACTTTTAGGCATACTGGGTGCCTCGCAAATGGGCATGACTTCGGTTTTATACTTTGTCCTCATTTATATTTTTACCAACTTGGGCGCCTTTGGCGTTGTAAGCGCCATTTGGGCAAAAACTGGTAAAGACAATATGGACGATTACAATGGATTGTACCACACCAACCCAAAACTAAGCCTGCTCATGACGCTTGCATTATTCTCGTTGGCAGGAATTCCGCCGGTGGCTGGGTTTTTTGGAAAATTCTTCTTGTTTACCTCAGCCGCTTCGCAAGGCTACTATTGGTTGGTGCTAATAGCTGTGTTAAACGCAACTATTTCGCTTTACTACTACTTGCTACCTATTAAGGCTATGTTTATCAATAAAAGCGATGAGCCTATACCAGCTTTTAAATCAGATGGTTATACTCGCTTGGGTTTGATATTAAGTGCTCTTGGTATTGTGGTGGTAGGTTTGCTTAGCTTTGTTTATGAATATTTTCACGTTCTGAGTATAGGACTTCGCTAAAAAAATACATTATGGCACTAGATAAAGGAAAACATATTGTTGAAGAACTGAATAGCGTACGATGTACCCTCATCGAGAAAGATGTGGATGCAAATCGTGCAGATTTTTTGAAGAACCTGCTTTTGTTTAATGGTTACGAAGTTCAAGTAGCTGGAACTGACGGGAAATTTGCAGTGGGGGTAACCGATTTGGTGTTCAATCCACTCATTGCAGTTTACCAGCAAAAACTCAAAACCCCTGATGGGAAACGGGTAAGCCCTGCTTATTGGAGGCAATATACAACTCAGGCCAGTAGCCTATACTGGGAGTTTAAACGCTAGGGAATTGTAGGTTTTATGCTTTAAATTAAACCGGTCGTTGCTTATAGTAATAACCGGTTTTTTCGTTTTTTGTACCTTTATGCCATAAATCTTACCCCATGAAACGTACAACACGCATTTTGTTTCTTACGCTTGGCTTAGTCCTTTTAGGCCTCTTGGTATGGTATTTCTCAGCAATTGTGTTTTATGTAATAACCGCTGGTATATTGTCGTTAATAGGCAAACCTGCTGTTTATTACCTCGATAGGATAAAAGTGTTTAAGTTTGGACTGCCGCATGGCTTAAATGCTGCAATAGTGCTTTTACTCATGGTTCTGGTTTTTGGAGGCCTCTTGCTTTTATTTGTGCCCATGGTTGTGCAACAAGGCAGGGTAATTTCGGCTATTGATTTAAACACCTTGGTAGAAGGACTTAAGCAGCCCCTTGCACAACTTAGTGAAACGGCACATGGTTTTGGAATTTTAAAACCCGGGGAATCCATTGAAAGCCTTGTATTGGAAAAAGCAAGTGGATTAGTCAGCATTGCAACCTTTTCGAATATGTTCGGCAGCATTGTGGGGGTTGCAGGATCATTTGTAACCTTTGTTTTCTCTGTTTTGTTTCTTGCCTATTTCTTCTTGCGCGACGATAAATTGTTTTTAAAAAGCCTCCTATTATTTGTCCCATCTGATTTCGAGCATCGTACTATCGAGGTGCTTCATCAGGTAAAAGCTTTGTTAACACGGTATTTTGTGGGTTTATGCCTTCAGATTTTAACAATGACAACCTTGATAACCATCGGTTTGTGGATTTTTGGTGCAAAAAATGCCCTCTTGATTGGTTTTTTTGCCGGCCTCATGGTCGTGATTCCTTATTTGGGCCCTATAATTGGCACTGTTACGGGTATTCTGCTCACGGTACTCGATTGCCTTGCACAAGGCTGGTACGAGGCGGTTTTGCCAATGGGGATTCGCGTAGCGGCAGTTTTTTTGGTTGCAAATCTAATTGATAATATTTTAGTTCAGCCACTTATCTATTCTAACAGTGTTAAAGCCCATCCAATCGAGATTTTTTTGGTTATCATAATGGCGGGTTCGTTGGCTGGCATTACTGGGATGATTTTGGCAATACCGGTTTATACGATCTTGCGTATTGCGGCCAAGGAATTTTTTGGCAAGTTTGATCTAGTGAAAAAGATTACGAGAGATATTTAACTTGAATAATTCACTAATAAACGTATCTGCCTTGCTTATTCGGTTGTTTGTGAGAAGCTCAGCTTCGGCACTCTCTTTTATTAAAGTATTAATAATCAATTTCTTTTTATCGACAGGGAGAAATCTCCAACTTTTATAAAACCACTTTCAATAATAATTCGCGTTAATCCTTGCCGTTGGAACAAGCAAGCGTCAAATCTGTTTTATTGCATTGTTTGTAACCTAAATCTATATCCATTGAATTACCAACTACACTATATCTTCCGTTTTATACAAAAACTAAGCCTACGTAAGTTGTGGAATCTGGTTTTATTGAAGACCAGCTATCTGTATTCTGACCTAAGGCGTTCACCTGTTCATTGGGGGCAGCCAACCAGTGTTTCGATAGAACCCACGACCCAGTGCAACTTACAATGCCCCGAATGCCCTTCGGGCTTGCATTTGTTTACAAGGCCTACCGGTATGGCCGAACTCAATCGTTTTGAGCAACGCCTTGAACAATTGGCACCCGATTTAATCTATCTTATCCTTTATTTTCAGGGCGAGCCACTTTTGCACAATGGCTTTGCTGATATGGTGGCGGCCGCCTCAAAAAAGGGCGTGTTTACGGCTACATCAACCAATGCAATTTATCTAAGCCCCAAAAATGCTGAAAGGCTTGTGCTTGCTGGTCTCGACGATATTATTGTATCGCTTGATGGCCTTGATCAGGAAACTTATTCAAAATACCGTCGTGGGGGAAGCTTTGCCAAAGCTGTTGATGGTATAAAAAATCTGGTGGAAGCACGTAAACGCCTGCATAAGTTTAACCCACTTATTCGGCTGCAGTTTATCGTCATGAAGCATAATGTGCACCAGATAGATAGGGTAAAAGCATTTGGAAAAGAATTGGGGGTAGATAGGGTAGAGCTCAAAACAGCTCAGATTTATGATATGACTGACCCCAATAAGCTTGTGCCCGAAGGAACCAAACATGCTCGCTACAAACGGAACGCACTAGGGCTTTTCGAATTGAAAAACCCAATGCCAAACCGCTGTTATCGGATGTGGTCTGGAGCCGTGATTACATGGGATGGTTCATTAGTGCCTTGCTGTTATGATAAAGACGCAACCTATAAATTAGGTAATGTGGATGAAATTCCATTTTTGTCAATCTGGAAAGGTAAAGCTGCTGAGTCGTTTAGGAGAGCGGTTTTTGCTGACCGTAAAGGAATTGATATTTGTGCCAACTGTCCTGAGCGATAAGTATTCGCCTCATTTAAAGTTTTAATGGTCAGCTGATAAATGATGAATCGTAATCTAATCTATCTGTTTGAGTGGAAATTGCATAGCTATGCTCACCCCTAACGAAAAATAGGAGATGTTTTTATGTAAGGTTTTAATACGGAAACCTACAAGTGTGTAAAGATCTTCATAGGCTTCGGTTATTGTAAAGCTTGATTGGGAGTTGTAGTAAGAACCAAAAAGATAAATTGCCATCGGGTCATGAACATAAATACCATATTTAGCCTTAATGCCAAAACATACCGAAGTACTGATTGATTTCCGTGTCAAAAGATCCCCACTCGACCGAGGCAAATGCATGGCAGGAATATTAACTGATTGCAACCCGAACAACGGACGTAGCTCAAAATTGATAAATCTTGTGTTTCCATAATGAACGGTGGGTGCTACCATAAAGGTAAAAACCTGGTATTCAGTTTTTACTAATGGAAATAAATCAGAGTTGCTAAAGCGCGTTTCGCTGGGGAACTTTTGAAAGCTTGATTCAATGGAAAATCCCGCCCATTTGGTAAACCAACAAGTCCAACCTAGACTGAGAAATCTAGCGGTGGAGGCTTCTTTTAATTCGTTAACAGATTGGTGAGCAAAGCTTCCGGTAGGAAATGAGGTGCCCGCACCCAACTCAAAATAGGGCTTCGTGGTTTGAGCATTTACCCATAAACAAAAAAAGGCTGGAAGCATAATTGCAACCTGCCTCTTAAAATACCCTGAACAGTTTAATCTGTTCGTATGCCAATTCCACGGCAAAATATGTATGGGTTAGGTTAGGTAAATACGTTGACTTACACGGTCATGATATCTTTTTCTTTGGCATCAAAGGCTTTATCAACCAAAGCGATATGGTGGTCAGTCTGTTTTTGGATTTCAGCTTCCAAGCGTTCAATTTCGTCTTCGGGAATGCCTTCCTTTTTGAGTTTTTTGCTGGTTTCCATGGCAGTGCGCCTGATGTTGCGAACAGCTACTTTGGCACTTTCGGCTTCGGTCTTAACTTGTTTCACCATATTGCGTCTTCGCTCTTCGGTTAGCGGTGGCACGGCAATACGCAGTACTTCGCCGTTGTTTTGAGGATTAAACCCAAGGTTGGCAGCTTTTATAGCTTTTTCGATGGGTGCTAGCATGCTTTTTTCCCAAGGCATCACAATAATTTGCCTTGGATCGGGTGTGGTAATGTTTGATACCTTGTCAATGGAAGTCATGGTTCCATAGTAATCAACTTTTACACTATCAAGCATTTGTGGGCTTGCTTTGCCAGCCCTAATCTTTTGGAATTCTTTATCGAGATGCATAATGGCATTCATCATCCCTTCTTTTGATTCTTCCAGACAAAATTCACTTTCTTCGGTCATAGTTGTATTGTTTTGTACAATGCCACAAAAATAGGAAATTTTACTACTGAAACAAGGTATTGATGTGTAAATGCATGCACTGAGAATTCGGGAAGCCTACCGTTGAAGATACCTTGTATGAGCATTCGTGGTAGGAATATGCTTGTTTGCTAATGCCTGACCTGAGCGCCAGCTCCAAGAATTCGACGAGTTTGCCATATAAAGGAAAGGCGGATTGCAAGTAAACAACCAAGTACCTGGTAGTTGATAATGCCATTAAAACCAACAGCAAGAGTTTTGTGATGGAAAAGTAAGGCTGTTACGGACCCGAAATTCAAGAACCAAGACCAATCCACCCTTTTTTGCTACTTTTGCAGCATCCAAAAAGCTATTGCCTTGAAAAAAATCCACTTGTTGGTATTGCGTTCCTACTTGGGTCCCTTGGTTTTTACCTTCTTTATAGCTTTGTTTATATTGTTGATGCAGTTTTTGTGGAAATACATCGATGATTTGGTAGGCAAAGGCTTGGAATGGTATGTTATAGCCCAGCTTATGTTTTATGCCTCAAGCACTTTTGTGCCCTTGGCCTTGCCTTTAGCTATCTTGCTTTCTTCAATCATGACCTTTGGAAACCTTGGCGAACATTATGAGTTGGTTTCGATGAAATCGGCGGGTATTAGCTTACGTCGTATCATGATGCCGCTCATTATTTTGTCGGTGATTATTAGCTTTGGGGCATTCTTCTTCTCAAATATGGTTTTGCCAGTGGCCAACCTTAAGTTTAAAGCCCTGCTGTATGACGTTCGTAAACAAAAGCTTGCCTTAAATATCCAAGAAGGTGTCTTCTATTCTTCAATTGAAAATTTCGTGATACGTGTTGGCAAAAAAGAAGGCGATGGCAATACCATTCGCGATGTGATGATTTACGACCACTCTGACCGTATGGGAAATGTAAAGGTTACGGTTGCCGAGCGAGGCGTTATGGAGCTTACCCCCGATCAAAGTTCGCTAATTTTCTACCTTTATAATGGCCATAGTTATACGGAAGATTATGCGCATCAGCGTTATCGTCAACGCAGGCAAAACCAACAGATTGGGTTTACCGAAGACCGTAAGAAGTTTAACCTCGAAGGCTTTGCCCTTAACCGTACTGATGAGGTTTTTTTCAAGAACAACTACCAAATGATGAATATTAGGCAACTCGAATTTGCCGAAGATAGCCTAAAGCGTGATATGCAAGGCCGACAAGATGAGGCTTATAAATCAATAAGGGCCAGGTACAGTGTGCTTACCTTTGCCGATACAACTAAAACGGATAGTTTGAACAGTATAGCTGGCAGTTTCTTAGGATGGATGAAACCTGATAAAAAGGCGCACTTGGCCGAAATAGCTATCGAAAGCACAAAAAGCGCCAAAGAGTACGTGTTAAATACCGAAAACGATTGGAAGGAACGTATCATACTCATTTACAAACATCAGATAGTTTGGCACCAAAAGTTTACCCTTTCGGTGGCCTGTTTATTGTTCTTTTTTATTGGCGCACCCTTGGGGGCCATCATCCGCAAAGGTGGTCTTGGGCTGCCAGTCGTAATCTCGGCTTTTATGTTCATCATTTTCCACATCATTTCAATTACGGGCGAAAAATATACCCGCGCTGGCATATTACCCGCATGGGAAGGAATGTGGTTGGCTCCATTGGTTTTATTGCCTATCGGATTGTTTTTAACACGCAAAGCCACCACCGATTCGCCGCTATTAGATATGGAAACCTGGGATAAACTCTTGGCCAAGCTACTACCAAAGCGGTGGTTTAACAAGAAACTTAAAAGCAATACTTAGCCCCATTTTTTTGCTGCTATGAGAATTTTGATGCTCTGTAATAAATCACCTTATCCGGCCAAAGAGGGCGGACCTATTGCCATGAGCATGCTTATTGATGGTTTGACCAAAGCGGGGCATACCGTTAAGGTATTGGCCATTAGCTCAAATAAATACAAGGTTGATTTGGCCAAGGTGCCAGCCGCTTTTATGCAGAAAACCCAAATGGAAACGGTTTATATTGATTTAAGTATTAAGCCAGTATGTGCCTTCTTAAATCTTTTTACCAATAAATCGTATCATGTTGAGCGATTTATATCTGCTGACTTTAGAACTAAGCTAATCCAAATTTTACAGTCCAATTCATATGATGTGGTGCAACTCGAAACCCTTTTCATAGCACCTTATCTTGAGACTATTCGTGCATATTCAAACGCAAAAGTTGTGCTTAGGGCACATAATATAGAGCATTTGATTTGGAAAAGGGTGTGCGAGACTACCTCTAGCTGGGTTAAAAAGACCTATCTAAAGCATATATGGACCACCCTTCGCAACTACGAGTTTGCCACCATTACAAAATTTGATGGCATTGCAGCTATTACCTCACGCGATGCGGATTTTTTTAGGAAAGAAGTTGGTGCAAAAATCCCAGTAACTGATATTCCTTATGGTGTTGAAAGAGTTGAACGAAAAGAGCATGATGACGTTGATTGTATCGTTCCTTCTTTGTTCCATATCGGCTCAATGGACTGGATACCTAACCAAGAAGGGATACGATGGTTTTTAGATAATGTATGGGCATTGGTAAACAATGAATTCCCTGGGTTGAAGCTTTATCTGGCTGGCCGTAATATGCCCGTTTGGCTCAAAGAGCAAGCCTGGCCTGATGTTGAGATAGTTGGCGAAGTCCTTGATGCGCGGGCGTTTATCTTGTCAAAACAAATTATGGTGGTGCCCTTGCTTTCGGGTAGCGGTATCCGCATAAAAATTATTGAAGCCATGGCCGAAGGTAAAGCCGTGATAACCACTCCAGTAGGTGCCGAAGGTATTGAGTGTGAACATGGCAAGCATATCCTATTTGCCACCCAACCACACGAGTTTTTAGATGCCATCAGGCGATGTGTAGAAAACGATGTGTTTTGCGCCGATCTGGGGGCTAATGCCCGCTTCCTAATCCACGAATACCACGACAGGGATAAGCTTATTAGCAAGCTGGTGGCTTTTTATAACAAACTCTAGGGCTTTCAATTGAGCGATGATTTTTTAGTTACCCCATCCCGCTGCCCGCATCCCGCACCCATTAAATTTTGTACCTTTGCCGCTCTAAAAATTGGAACCAACCTCTACAAGCATTGAACTTACTGGTTTTAGTATCCCGTGTTCCCTACCCGCTCGAAAAAGGCGATAAGTTAAGGGCGTTTCATCAGTTGAGGTGCCTGGCAGCCCAGCATTCAATAAGCCTGATTGCACTTGCGCATGAACCTGTACATCCAAAAGCCATCGAAGTGCTTCAACAGTATTGTAAATCCATTTCAATTATCCACATAAGCCGCTGGCAATTATACTATAATCTTTGTAAGGCTGTTTTTACCGGTATGCCTGCCCAAGTGGCATATTTTTACAGTTCCAAAGCTCAAAAAAAAATCGATAAACACATAAAAGAAATAAATCCTGACCATATCTATTGCCAATTAATCCGTACCGCACCGTTTGTTAAGCTCAGTGCAATCCCAATGACGCTTGACTATATGGATGTGTTTTCGGCTGGGATGTTGCGACGGAAAGAAAAAGCACACTGGCTACTCAAGCCCTTTTTTTTGGTTGAGTATAAACGGCTGTTGCGCTACGAGCGGCAGGTGTTTGATAAGTTTAAAAGCAAATGTATTATTTCGGAACCCGACCGTGCCCTTATTCCGCATCCTCAACGGCAAACAATTCAAATTGTGGAAAATGGCGTTGATATGGATTATTTTACCCCACAACCCGCTTCAAAAAAGTATGATGTGCTGTTCACGGGCAATATGGGATATCCACCCAATATAAATGCTGCCGAACTGCTCGCCCACCACATAATGCCCTTGGTGCGTCAGCAGTTACCCAATGTTACCTTGGTGTTGGCCGGTGCCAATCCTCATGCCCGTGTTAAAGCCTTGGCCAGCAAGCTAAACATCGTAACGGGTTGGGTTGACGATATGCGCCCATGGTATGCTTCATCCAGGGTTTTTATTGCCCCTATGCAAATTGGTACAGGTTTGCAAAACAAACTACTCGAAGCCATGAGCATGCAACTTCCTGCTATCACCTCGCCTTTGGCCAATAGTGCACTTGGGGCTAGTGCCGATGTACAGGTTTTGCTTGGCGATACACCCGAAGCTTATGCCAGTCACCTTGTTGAATTATTGACCAACGGATCAAAAGCCCATCAACTGGCCCTTGCCGGTTATACGTTTGTAAAAGATGCCTATAGCTGGGAGCGTGCTACCCAAAAACTTGCCGGTTTATTTGCATAAAAAAACCCGGTCTTTCAACCGGGTCATCCTTCCAATCACCAATAACATGGTTTATAAAGCCCCTTCATCATAAGCTTTTTCGCCATGCAAAGCAGTATCTAAGCCTTGTTTTTCTTCATCTTCCGATACCCTTACACGGGTAATAAAGTTGATGCCGGCCAGCATTATATATGTAAAAATAAAGGCATAAGCTGAGGCAATTACCACAGCAATAAGTTGTTTGAAAAAGAAAGAGGAGTCGCCATACAAAAGGCCGTCAGCACCAGCGGCATTTATGGTTTTGGTGGCAAACACACCCAATAAAATGGAACCAAGCACACCGCCAACACCATGCACGCCCCATACGTCCAGCGCATCGTCCCATTTCATTTTATTCTTTAGTTGTACGGCTAGGTAACAAACAATACCAGCCAATGTCCCAATTACGGCTGCTGCCCATAAGGGTACGAAGCCCGCACATGGAGTTATGGTAGCCAAACCAGCAATGGAGCCGGTTAATAGTCCCACAAACTTTGGTTTGCGTTCGCGCGACCATTCAATAATAACCCATGTAACCGTAGCAAAAGAGGCTGCAATATCGGTATTTAAGAAAGCAATAGATGTGATGCTGTCAACAGCCACTTCAGATCCAGCGTTAAAACCGTACCATCCAAACCA